>JAQGOW010000104.1 GCA_028293405.1 Verrucomicrobiales bacterium | reverse complement strand
GATCGCAGAACCACCGACGTCCACCAATTGCACGCCGCGCTCCTTCCATAGTGCGGTGCAAATAGAAGCGAGCTTCAGGGATTTTACGGTTGGATCGCGTTCACTCCGAATGTCCGCGAGCGCCGTTCGGATTTTGCTCGCTTCCATTTATTCTTTGCCGACGCTGACCTTGCCTTCGGTCGCGTCATAAGAAAGTTTCATCCCCACCGGAGCGTCGGGAAGCTTGCCGATGTATTTCTTCTCAACCAGTTCGTTGAGGTCTTTGGGATAGCGGCCTTCCTGGACGTTGAACAACTGCACTGCCTGATTTAAAGCCGTGACGTCCACCGTTTTGACGGCTGCCTGTTGGTGTTTAACGGCCGAGCCAATGTAGTCGACGGGCGCGGTGACCGGATTCGATTTCTCGTCACCGCAACCGCTCAACAACACAATTGCGCAAAAGAAAATTGCAGGTGTGGCCTTCATGGCCACACCTTGGCAAAAGCCATTCATCATGGCTAGCCTAAACCCTTCGGGTTACTTGGCTGGGGCGGCGTTCGTCATCGCCGGGGCATTGGTGCCCGCAGCAGGAGTCGAATTGTCGTTATTGCAGCCGGTCATGAACAAGCAACCGCAGACCGCAACCAATAGAGCTAATGCTAATTTTTTCATCGGCTGCAATTTGCGCAGTTGTCAACTAAATGCAATAGGAAAAACTCCCTATTATTTGTTCAGGGTTTGTTTGACCAATGCGCGTGCGTGCTCAACGAGCGGTCGATCTTCAATCAGATCGCCAAATTTCAGTGCCGGCCGTCCGCTCTGATCAGTGCCTAAAAACTCACCAGGCCCGCGTATTCTTAAGTCTGCCTCCGCCACGGCAAAACCGTCCGTCGTTTGCTCCATGATTTTCAAGCGCGCTTTAGCTTCAGCCGTTTTCGCGCCCGCCAGGAGGATGCAATACGATTGTTCGGAGCCGCGACCGATACGTCCGCGCAACTGGTGCAACTGCGCCAAACCAAATTGGTCCGCATTTTCGATCACCATCACCGTCGCATTCGGCACATCAAGGCCGACTTCAACGATGCTCGTCGCGAGGAGCACCTGCACGCGATTCGCGTAAAATGCTTGCATGGTCATTTGCTTTTCCTGCGACTTCAAACGCCCATGCATCAACCCGACCCGATACGGCGCAAATCCCTTTTGCAATTCGTCGAACTCTTTCGTGACCGCTTTCAAACCAGCAACCGTGTCCTCTTCCTCAAGTCGCGAGTAGATCACGTAAGCCTGACGTCCACGCGCCATTTCGCTCCGCACAAATTTCCAAACCTTCTCGCGACTCTCGCCAGTGCGCAAAAATGTTTTGATCTGGCCGCGGGTGACCGGTGGTTTTTCAATCGTCGAAATGTCCAGGTCACCATAAAGCGTCAACCCGAGCGTTCGCGGAATCGGCGTCGCCGTCATGACCAATAGGTGAGGGTAATTGCCCTTGCGCACCAACTGCTCCCGTTGCGCCACACCGAATTTATGTTGCTCGTCGATAATCACCAGTCCGAGCCGATCAACGGAAAAGGTCTGCTCGATCAAAGCATGCGTCCCGATAAACAGCGTCGATTGTCGTCCCGCCCCAGCAGCGGGCTTGTGGCTACTGGTGAGCAATTCGACCGAAATTTTCAATGGATCGAGCCATCGTTGAAAACTTTGAAAATGTTGTTCCGCCAAAATTTCAGTCGGCGCCATCAGGATGACGTTGCTGTTACTCTCCAGCGCCATTAACGCCGTGCAGGCGGCGACAACCGTTTTCCCGGTGCCGACATCGCCCTGCAACAACCTGCGCATCGGAACCGGTCCACCCATGTCCTTGCGAATTTCGCGCAACACAGACGTTTGCGAATCGGACAACTTAAACGGCAGCTTTCCAAGAAATGGCTTAATCAGGTGGTTATCACCGGAAGCGGGCAGGGCACGCGCGTTCGCCTCAAGCTTTTTGCGGCGCAACTGCATCGCATACTGCAGGTCTACAAATTCATCAAACGCCAACCGCCGCCGCGCGCGCTCCGCGTCTTCAGGCGCATTCGGGAAATGAAGCAACCGAATCGCGTCAACTCGCGTCAGCGTTTGACCGGGCAGGGTGATGTCCGGATGCAAATCGGTGAACGCACCCCCATGGGCCTCCAGCGTGCGCCAAATCAAACTGCGCAACCAACGTTGCGGCAACCCTTCCGTCAGCGGATAAATCGGGACGATCCGATTCAAATGCACCGACCGATCCATCGCATCGATCACTTCGTTCTCCGGATGATCAATCGTGCGTGGTTTGAGCGAGCGCAGCTTTCCAAAGACGACAACCTCCTCGCCGACCTTAAAATAATCCTCCATGTAAGCGGCATTGAACCACCTGCAATGCAATCGCGCGGTTCCATCGTCGAGCACCATCGTGAAAACAGAACGAGTGCCGAACTTCCACTTCTTAACGCCAGCAGCAACGATCTTCCCGCATGTCAGCGCCGCTTCCTTCAGCTTCAGTTCAGCGATCGGCGCGAAGTTGCGCCGGTCCTCGTGCCGATTAGGTCGATGCAACAGAAGGTCTTGCACCGTGAGAATGCCCAAGCGATCCAATTGCCTGGCCCGCTCCGGTCCAACGCCAAAAAGCGTCGTTACCGACCGCGCCAAAACATTCTCCTCGCTGGACATACGGGTGTTATAGAAGCGCTTTCGCACCGTGGAAAGCGCATTATGTCGCTTTTCTTCCTACACCGAATCGCACTCTTCGCCGGATGTCTAAATTGTCATAATTCGGATATACCTCACACGTTGAGCACTTTGTGAACAATTCGTGTATAAGTAGTCCCCACTTTTTTCGTTTTCGAATTGACCTAAGACGCGGGTTATGACGAGATATATCGCCTTTTACAGGGCCCCAATCAATCATGTCCAAAACGTCTAAAACGGGTTTCACCACCCGCTCAGGTAACACGACGAAGTATGATGCTCATCATACCGTGTTGGCCAAGACGTACGGTGCGCAGGCCGACCTTCGTCGCGAACTGGCCGATTCCAAGACAGCCGTCAACGAACGCACGGAAATCCTCAAGATCTTCGCTGATTGCAGCGATTCGCAACGCGCATGGCTGTTGTTGGAAGATTACTTCGACAAGCTGCAGCTCTCGCGCAAAGACTTTTCGGGCCAGGAATGGTGGCCGCGCTTGATGGCCACTCAAGGCAAGAAACGCCTTGAAGAAACTGCCATTCTTTTCTTACGCGCCAACCGCCCGTTGCCGACCGAATTGCAGCCCCACGCCAATCTCACGCGATTCGCCGAGATTGAAGCTGCCGAAGAGGAAAACACCCTCGTTCGACAATTGGAGCAATGGCTCTATCCGCCATCTCCAGCCCATCTCGACTCTCCCCGCGCTGCATTGCGCGTCGTGTGTGAACCTGTCGCTTTAACCGAGCATCCGGCCTTGCACGGCCTGTCCGTTAGCTTCCACGTTTTTCGCCAGCGCACCGGTGAAAAAACGAAAACGCTCGGCGAAATCGTCGATCTCACGACCCGCGCCGCGCACGAGCAGGAACTGTTTCCGCCGCCCGACTGGGAATTTATTCAGTGGCTCGCCGAAACGCACCGTGACCCCGAAGGTCTTTGGGACAAATTCATCTTAACCGGCCTCGATCTCCTGCAGTGGCTCGTTCGCTGGGGTGACAAATCGCGTTTGCAGATGGCCACATCGCAATCGCTCATTCATTTCCAAGGCCACTTGGGCGAGTTAAAGCCGCACCTGGCCCCGGTCGACGGCAATCTCACTTTTACGCATCGCATTGTTCTACCAGACGGCGAGGCGCACCCGCTCGAGGCCGTAAAGTTCTTCGGCGGCCAACCACCAATCGCGCTGATCAACGACACTTTCTATTTGCTGCGCGCCGCTCCGCCCACCGACTTGCTGAACGCTTGGGCGCAAAAAGGCGGCTTGCCGGTCAGCAAACTAAGCCGCCGCCTCCTCACAAAACTGCGCAAGACCGAATCGAAAGACGGCGTCGATTGGGAACAGCTGTGCATCGTTCACAAAGCCAAACCGCGCTTTACCTTCGAACTCGAAGACAACGTCGTCCGTTTGCGTTTGCTCGCTCAAAGCGAGTGTGATAACACCGGATGGCATTGGACCGGCCACGAGTGGCTGCAAGACAACGATCCGGTCAAACTCGACGCTAAACCCGAAATCTTAGACGACCCGCGCCTCGATCCCGCAGTCCTTTGGCTGCGTCGTTTAGATTGGTTCACTCCAGAGCCCGGCACGTGGGTCGGCGACGCCACCGAAAATTCGCTGCAAATCCTCGCGAACGCCTGGCCCTCAAAACCAGAGCAGGCCGATTACCTCGGCAACCCGGCGTTTCACCGCTTATTCCTCTCACCGCGCGCTCTGAAACCGCGCCTGTTGGTCAAAGGCAGCGGCATCGATTGGTTTTCAATATCTGCCGAATGGGAAGCAGAAGGCATGCGCCTCAGCCCCGCCGACCTGCTGCGACTGCAATCGGCCACCGGTCGATTCGTCAAATTGCCCGACGCCGGTTGGGTCGAACTCGACGCTGCCGCCGTCCAACAAGCCCACGAAGCGATGGCCGACCTCGGCGTCGATGGTTTAGTTGCCGTCCCAACAAAACTCGGATTCGAGCACGCCGCGCACCTCGACGACGCCGGCTTGAAAAAATTCGGTGACAGCGCGGAAGCCAAAGCCCTCCGCAACAGCCTCGCTGAATTCAGCGGCGTTCCTGAAACGCCCTTGCCGCCGACGATTCAGGCCGAAATGCGCCCGTATCAGAAGCAAGGCTTCGATTTCCTTTGTCACCTCAGCCGTCACAAACTCGGCGGCATTCTCGCTGACGACATGGGCCTGGGCAAAACACTGCAAACGTTGGCTTGGCTCGAGTGGAATCGCCTGCAGCAGAAAGACAAGAAACCTGCTCTCGTCATTTGTCCCGCGTCAGTTCTC
>JAQGOW010000083.1 GCA_028293405.1 Verrucomicrobiales bacterium | reverse complement strand
GTTCATAAAGAAATTCTTCCGTTGTTCGCTCAGGTGCGCGGAACGTGAAGCGTTCTTCAAGATAGGTACGCAAGGTGTCGGAGACGGCCGTGGTGAAAGGTTTTGGTTCGCTGATGAGTGACAATGCTTTTTCCAAAGCGCGCCGCGCACGAATGTGCGGAGGAATGACAGGAACCAACGGCGGCATCGCAGCTTTCTTGCGATAATGATTCCAAACGAAATATGCGATAACAACCGCCGCAGTTACGCCGAGCGCGACACACACCCAAAACCATCCGTTTGAAATCTCAATCAAAGGTTTGGCCGATTCGTGGTACGTCAATTGCGCAGCGCCATTTGTTGCGGGCGACGGCGGTGGGACTATCAATGCGGCGTTGTTGGTCATCCTCGGCGCAGACGTTTCTCGCGGGTTTCGAAAAATTTCCCGAGCGCATTCGAATACGGCTGGTCGCTGCGAATCTGAATCGCGTCGATGTTATTCGAGCGAAACATGCGCATCAACTCGCCCTGATGCCGCTGACGACGCTCGAAGAACGAAGCGCGGCGATGTTGATCGTGCGTGTTTACCTCGATGACTTCGCCCGTCTCGGCGTCTTTGAGAACAAGCCGGCCCAATGGCGGCAATTCCAGTTCGTAACGGTCGACAACTTGAATTGCTATCAAGTCGTGGCGGCGATTGGTTTGACGCAACGCCGGTAGCGAACGTGGCCCAACTGTGGGTGAGCCAACGAAGGCAGTCTGTTGCCGTTGCTGAGCCGACTCCTCACTGGTGTTCTCGAAAAGAAAATCGGAAATCAGCACGACAATCGTGTGTCTACGCGCAACACGATTCAACACATTCAACGCTTCGTTAAAATTCGTGCCGCGCTTTTTTGGCTGAAAGAAAAGGATTTCGCGAATCACGCGCAAGACGTGTCGACGGCCTTTTTTCGGCGGAATATATTTTTCCACTTCGTCGGTGAAAAGTATCAGGCCGACTTTGTCGTTGTTGCGGATGGCTGAGAACGCCAGCACCGAAGCGATCTCTGCCGCGATTTCGCGCTTCGACTGTTCACCAGAGCCGAACAGACCAGAGCCGCTCAAATCTACCAGCAACATCAAAGTCAGTTCGCGTTCTTCGACGAACTTTTTCACGAACGGATGGTTCATGCGCGCGGTCACGTTCCAATCGATCGCACGCACTTCGTCGCCGGGTTGATATTCGCGGACCTCCTCAAAGTTCATCCCCTGCCCTTTGAAGACACTGTGGTATTGCCCACCAAGGGTCTCGGTCACGAGCCGGTTTGTACGCAGCTCGATTTGCCGGATTTTTTTGAGGATTTCGCGCGGGATCATTGGCGACTCCGAAGAAGGATCATGGCACAGGCAGTTCGTTGAAAATCTTTTGGACGATGTTCTCGCTCGTCTTTTCTTCCGCTTCGGCTTCGTAGGTGACCGAGACACGATGGCGGAGGACGTCCATGCCGATGCTCTTCACATCTTGCGGCGTGACGTAACCCCGACCTTTGAGGAACGCAAAGGCTTTGGCCGCGAGGGTCAAACCAATGGTCGCGCGCGGTGAAGCGCCAAGTTGAATCAAGCCGGCAAGGCCTTTGATTTTGTAAGCTTCAGGATCGCGCGTGCAGCACACCACATCGACGATGTAGTCGCGGACTTTGTCGTCGATATAAATATCGTTGATGACCTGGCGGGCGTAGAGAATGTCTTTGGGCGTGACGACCGGCGTCGCTACCGGTGGCGGGCCAGTGCGCGCCATCAAG
Source organism: Verrucomicrobiales bacterium (assembly GCA_028293405.1). GTDB lineage: Bacteria > Verrucomicrobiota > Verrucomicrobiia > Limisphaerales > Palsa-1400 > JAICXV01. The sequence continues at coordinate 3,904 of JAQGOW010000083.1, read as the reverse complement.
TCCAAAATCTGTCGCTCCTCCTCGCGCGATGGATAAACGATTTTCAGCTTCAACATGAACCGGTCGACTTGCGCTTCGGGCAGCGGATAAGTGCCTTCTTGTTCGATCGGGTTTTGCGTCGCCAAGACGAGGAACGGCTCTTCCAGCTTGAACGTCTGTTCGCCGATCGTGACCTGTTTTTCCTGCATCGCTTCGAGCAACGCGCTCTGCACCTTGGCCGGGGCGCGGTTGATTTCGTCGGCGAGAACCACGTTCGCGAAAAGCGGTCCGCGTCGCGTGGTGAAAGCGCCGCTTTGCGGATTGTAAATTTGCGTGCCGATCAAGTCAGCCGGCAAGAGGTCTGGCGTAAACTGCAGGCGCGAAAATTTTACATTTAAACAACTGGCGAGTGTTTTGACCGCCAGCGTTTTGGCCAAACCTGGCACGCCTTCCAGGAGCACGTGGCCGTTCGCTAAAAGTCCGATGGTGAGCCGTTCGACGAGATAATTCTGGCCGATAACGACCTTGCTCATTTCGGCAAAAAGCGGCCGCACAAAAGCGCTGGCCTTCTGCACTTCATCATTAATTGCACTGATGCCTGTATTCATGATTTGAAAAGAATGACTACCCCCTATGGACAAGCCAAGCGGATAACCGTTCAAGGAAAGTAGTGCGTTTGGGGGTAGAAAAAGCAGTTAAAATGACTTGCGGGCGGCTTCGATGTCCTTGGCGATCTGGTCGTGCAGGGCGGCTGTCGAGGCGAACTTTTGCTCATCGCGCAGCTTGCGAACGATCGTCAGCTCCATAGTCTCGCCATATATATCTGCAGCGAAATCCAACAGGTGCGCTTCAACCTGAAGCTTTGGCGTCGGCGAACTCAGCGTCGGGCGATAGCCGATATTCAGCGCCGCGCCATAAACCTTACCCGAGATTTCGGCACGCACCGCGTAAACGCCCGTCGGCGGCAGCACCAAACCGGTGACGTCGATGTTTGCCGTAGGAAATCCAATCTTGCGACCAATCCCGTCGCCTTTGATCACTGGACCGCAAAGCGCATAAGTTCGGCCGAGCATCTGATTGGCTAAGTCCAAATTGCCAATGCGGATCATCTCGCGCACACGCGTGCTGCTGACCGGTTGGCCGTCCAATGCAACGCTCGCCAATCCGTGCACCTGAAAATTGAGTTCCTTACCGAGCGTGCCGAGAAGATCCACGTTCCCGCCGCGTTTATGACCGAACGTAAAATTGCTGCCGACGCAAATGCTCTGGATGCTTTTGAAATCGCGTGTGAGATCGCGAACGAATTGCTCGGCCGCAATGGTGCTAAAGTCTTTTGTGAACTCGATCAGGTAGGTGGCGTTCACATTAAGCGATTCGATCACGCTGAGTTTTTTCGCGAGCGGATAAATTAACGACGGCACGCGTTCTGGCGCAACGATCGCGTTGGGATGCCGATCGAACGTCACAACGACCGACAGCGCCTGATGTTGCACGGCGTCGGCCATCGTCTGCCGAATCACCTGCTGGTGTCCCAGATGGACGCCGTCAAACACGCCAATAGCCACGCACACTTTGCGCGAACCGGGGTTCAACTCGGCAGCGTGATGAATCAGATTCATTCGCCGGGATTATTCGCCATTGCCAACAATTTCAGAAACGGGATCACGCGTTTCTCCAACTCGCTCTTAGGCAGATTGCACGCGTCTTCCATCGGAATAGAGTCAGCGACATCAAATTTTCCGGACACCAACCGCCGCAGCGAAGACAGATGCGCGCCACAGCCGATTTTTTGTCCAAGATCATGCGCGAGACTACGCACGTAAGTTCCCTTCGTGCACGCGACGCGAAACACGCCGACAGGTTCGGTATAACTGGCGAACTTGTAGGTGTAGATGTGAATCAAACGCTGTTTGCGTTCCACTTCCACACCTTTACGCGCCAATTTGTAAAGCGGCACACCACCAATTTTCACGGCGGAAACCATTGGCGGCGTTTGCAGATGATCTCCAACAAACTCCTTGGCCATTTCATTAAGTTGATCGACCGTCAACGGGGGCACCGGAGCCGTCGCCGTGACGTCCCCATCGGCATCATAACTGGACGTCGTCGCGCCAAATTTCATCGTGCCTTCGTAAACTTTATCGTCGGCCATCAACTTTTCAGAAAGCTTCGTCGCTTTGCCGAGCACGATGATGAGCAAGCCCGTAGCGGCAGGATCAAGCGTCCCGCAATGACCGACTTTTTTGATGCCGAAATTGCGGCGAATGATGTCCACCACATCGTGCGAAGTCGGACCAGCGGGCTTATCAATAAGCAGCGCGCCATCCAATGAATCAAACTCGGTCATGAGAAGAGTATCAACCAGCGGTTATCGTTTAACAACGCTGCGTCAAGCTTGCGTTGCCACCGGCCGTTGCGCCGATGTGTTCGTCCGATCAAAATAGCGGTCAATGGTTTGTTGCGAGGGCGGACGTGTGAGAAGCGAGAACAGAACCATAAAGAATGCGGAACCAACGACCATCGGAACGACCGTCATATAATTGTTCATAAAACGGACGTCGCCGGTCGCAGGACTGCGCGAGAGAATCTTGATCGCATCCGGGCCGTCTCCGATTTTCCAAATGATGTCTTCCTTCGGTTTGGCCGGCGGCGTTGGTTTCGTCACTGCCGTCGCATCCAGCTTCGGAGCGACGGGAGGTGCTGCTGGTTTTCCTTGCAGAGATGCAAACCCAACGAGGCTGATTGCGACAAACAAAGTCGCCGCGAGCGCGCCCCATTTCGTGCTGCGTTTCCAGAAAAGCGCCGCAACCATCACCGGCGCCATCGCCGCAAACCCAGAGAACGCATAGCGAATCGCGATTTCAAAAATTCCCTGCTTCGCCTTTAATTCGAGCGCGACGAGGTAAGCAATGACCGTTACGACCAAAATGAATCCGCGCGCGAAATAAACTGCACCGCGTTCGCCAAAATTATCTTTGCCGCCGTAGTGCGCAAAAATATCTTTAGTGAACATCGTGCTCAGCGCCAGCACCTGGTGTGCGTCCGAACCCATCACCGCTGAAATAATTCCCGCGCCGAGAATACCCGCCAGCCAGACCGGCGCGTAGGTGTCCAACATCCGCAGCAACACACCGTCAGGATCAATCTTGCCTGTAAGCGTCACGGTTCCGAGAACACCAAGGAAAACGCACGGCAGCCAAATCGCCATGATCGCGAGCGGATAAAGGACGACCGTTCGTTTGAACGCGGTCACTTTTTTCGCCGAAAAACACATGATGGCCATGTGCGGAAACATGATGGAGGAAAGCGGGATCAAAGTATAACTCCAGAAAAATTGCGGCGGCATTTTTTCACGGGTCAACAACGTGTGCTTCGCCGGGTCATCCATGATCTTCTTCACGTATTCACCGAAACCACCCGGCAGCGCATGGCTGATAACCGCCACCGCCACCGCGCCGAAGCACAGGAACAAGATCGTTTGAAAAATATTTACCCAAACCGTCCCACGCATACCGCCGAAAAACACGTTCACCGTGACGACAGCGGCAACAATCGCGCAACCCGCCGCATAAGGAATTAGTGGCCGATGCGTTTCACTGGAAGTCGAAATATCGGCTAAAACGGTACCGCCGCCCATGATGCTGATGATCATATATGGCACGAGCATCGCCGCGCTCAGCGCAAAAATTACCGTCCCGATATGATTGCATTCCCAGCGATCACGGAAATATGAGACCTGCGTTTGGTGTCCGAATTTTTTACCTAACGCCCAAAGCCGTGTGCCAATAAAAAATATCGTCATCGGAATAACGAAGCACGACGACGATGCCATCAACCCATATATCCCAATTCCCTGCCGATACGATTGCCCGGAACTTCCGAGAATCGCGAACGCCGTCATATTCGTAGCGAACAGCGATAAGAA
>JAQGOW010000038.1 GCA_028293405.1 Verrucomicrobiales bacterium | reverse complement strand
GCGACGGCGATCGACGCAGCGAACACGGCCGTAATCGCTCCAACCCAAGTCACGACGTGCAACGCCGTTCCTGCGCTCATCAATGGATAGACGCGCGCGACGAGAAAAACGCCCGCCGCCACCATCGTCGCCGCGTGAATGAGCGCGCTCACAGGAGTCGGCCCTTCCATCGCATCGGGCAACCAAACGTGCAGTGGGAGTTGGCCCGATTTACCAACGGCACCGCAGAATAACAGGAGCGAAATGGCCGTCGAGACAGCCATTCCGCCCACTGTTGTTTGGGTTAGCAGTTGGCTGACGGAAGAATGTTCGAGGCAACCAGCGCCATTGTCGTAGAAGAGCAGCGTGCCTGTTTTCGAATAGAGCCAAACCATTCCGAGAAACAATCCAATGTCGCCGATACGTGTTGTAATGAACGCTTTTTTACACGCGGCGGCCGCGCTCGGTTTGTGAAACCAAAAGCCAATGAGCAAATACGAAGCAAGCCCAACCAATTCCCACGAGATGAACAGCAGCAACAAACTGTTCGCGACGATGATGCCGAGCATGGCCGCTGCGAATAGAGACAGGAAACAGAAGAATCGCGCGAAATTCTCGTCATGCGCCATGTAGCCAATGCTATAGATGAAAATGAGCAGGCCAACGAAGGTGACCATGACCGCCATGATTGCAGTGAGTGGATCGAGGACGAATCCGAGTTGCAGCGTGGTGTTGCCGAGGTCGAACCATTTGAAATTCAGAGCTTCGCGCGGTGCATTCGGCAACGTGTGCACGAAAGCAATCACCGAGAGCACGAACGAAGCGGCCATCGCGCCAATCGCCAGGGACGCTGCAACCTTCCGCGCAGTGCGCGGCAACACTGCGCTGATGCCGGCCGCAACCAGCGGGAGCAAGGGAATCAGCCACAATATTTTGATAGGCGCGATCATTAGTTAGCCTTTGAGCGAATCCATTTGTTCCAACTGCGTCGTCTGGCGATGACGATAAACGGCAATAATCAGCGCCAGTCCGACGGCAGCTTCCGCCGCAGCAATTGCAATGGTAAAAATGACGGCCATGATTCCGGTCGGCGCGCTCCCGCTCGCTCCGAATCGCCAGAACGCAATGAAGTTCATATTCGCGGCACCCAGCATGAACTCGATCCCGAGCAGCACGATGACGGCGTTGCGCCGCGTCACGGCGCCCGCAAAACCGACCGCGAAGAGCAGTCCTGAAAGTCCCAGATAATACGAGAGCGGTGTCATACGGTTGTGAGATCGCGCTTGGTCGCGGGTTTGGATTCGGCAGATGGGTAGCGAGTAACGCTTGGATGCGATGAGTCATCCTTCTTCTCCGGTCGGTCTGACATCGCAATCACCACGGCGCCGATCAACGCTGAAGTGAGCAACAAGCCCATGACTTCCATTGGCAGGAGATAATGCGTCATCAACTCGGTGCCGATCATCTGCACCGGTGCTGAAGCGACTGCCGGCGCAATTTTGTATAAAATCGAGCTGCTGAATATCGGCACCAAAATTGCCGCCGCAGTCCCGAGCGTGATGGCGATCCCAGTGATCCACGATCGCGAAAACACCGCTGCTGTTGGCTCCACTTCAGTCCCCCGCGTGAGCAGCACAGCGAAGATACTCAGAATCGAAATAGCTCCGACGTAGACAAGAATTTGAGCGAAGGCGATAAATTCCGCATCCAAACCCAGGAACGCCACCGCCAATCCCGCAAACGCCAGAGCGGCGGACAGCGCGCAATGCACCGGGTTACGCAGGCGTATTGCTGCCACCGCCGCACTGAGCGTAAAAACTACGGTTAGACAAAATGTAATTTTATTCGGCATACCGATAAGTCCTTGGCGCGCGTTTCAAGCTCAAGAAACGGCCCAACAATTCATAAAAACCGAGGAAAATTCCGGCACAGATCAACCACCTCACTGCATAGGCCAGGTGGTCTGACGAAAAATACCAAATACCGGCAACGGCGATGTTCACCAGCGTGAGGGGCACGATGAACTTCCAGGCAAAGTTGAGCAGTTGATCGAAGCGCAATCGCGGAACGGTGCCGCGCGCCCAGATGAAGACGGCAATCAGTGCGCCGAATTTTGCGAAGAACCACAACCACGACGGCACGACGTTTAAAAACGCGAGCGGCGCATTCCAGCCACCGAGAAACAAAGTGACTGCTAATCCCGTGACAGCGAATAAACCGAGATATTCGCCGAGGAAGAACAATGCATATTTGAAGCCAGAATATTCGGTGAGGAAACCCGCAATAATTTCCGATTCGCCTTCCGGCAAATCAAACGGCGCGCGATTCGATTCGGCGGTCGCCGCAATCATGAACAACAGAAAACCGGCGGCGCCCCACGGTGTGAATACGTTCCATTGGCCGACACCGAACGAGAACCCAGATTGTGCGTTTACAATTTCGTTCAGGTTGAGCGTGCCCGAGAGCATCAATACCGGAACGGTCGAGAGCACCAGGGGGACTTCGTAACTGATCATTTGCGCAATGCCGCGCATCGCTCCGATCAGCGAATATTTATTGTGACTGGACCACCCGGCCATGAACACTGCGAGTTCCGAGGCCGAACCCACTGCAAAAAAGAAAACGATACTGGCGTCGAGTTCGATCGCGCTCATGTTTCTGCCAAATGGCAGAACGGCAAATGCGAGCCAAATCGGAACCGTCAGCACGATCGGCGCGAGATAATGCAACACCTTGTCCGCGGCGTAAGGAACGATGTCTTCTTTGGTCAACATTTTGACAGCATCGGCCATGGGCTGGAGAAATCCGCAAGGACCGACGCGATTTGGACCGGGGCGATTTTGAATTCGGCCCAGGCCTTTACGTTCCAAAATCGTGGTCAGTGCAAACGCCGTCCCGAACACCGCGATGATGGCGACAATGCTCAATAACGCAGAGCCGACCGGCTGAAAATCCGTCGGAACATACGAAAGCAACCACTGCTTCAACGTGACAAAAATTTGATCCAAGCTGTTCACGTGGCCACCGCCTTCTCAACGTTCGCAGTAGCCGAGGTTCCGACGCTTTGACTATTTGCCGTTGTGCTAATCTCAGGTTTCGGCTTCACCGCCGCGGCAGCTTTCGCTGCGGCATCGGCTGCAGCTTTCGTTTCCGCCTTACGTTTCGCTTCATCGCGCAGAGAATCTGTCTCCACTGCGTCTGTCGGGTGAATCGCATGAAAGTAAGCGTTCGATTTCCCGAGCTGCTCTTTGTGCAGGATGAGCGGGGCGAACCGATCTTGCGTGGCGAGCTCATACACCTGGTCCATTTTGATGGAATCAAACGGACAAACTTCCGCACAGATGCCGCACGACATGCAGACCGCAATATCGATATCAAAAACCTGCGGCTGGAATTGTGACTTACCGAGATAATCCGATTTCTTGACAGTGTCCTTAATGATTTTGATGCAAGCCGCCGGACATTCCTGCTCGCAAATCTTGCAGGCCGTGCAACGCAGCCCGCTCATGTCATGGTCGTAAACGAGGAACGGAACCGTGCGCACGTTTTCCGGCAAGGCAAGTTTGCGTTCGGGATATTCAACTGTCGTCAGCCGCTCTGGATCGTAATAGCTACCAAGAAAATTCCGCGCCGTTTCAACAAACCCGCGCACGATGCCCGCTCCTTGAAAATTAAACTTCATCGATCCACCTCTCCGAGCACAATGTCGACGCTGCCAAGAATAATGACCGCATCCGCGATCGTTTGACCGAGACACATGTCTTCAAGGATGGTCAAGTTGATGAGGCTCGGCGGGCGAATGTGCAATCGATATGGGCTCGCAGAGCCATCGCTGATGATGTGAAAACCAAGCTCACCCTTCGGCGATTCGATCCGTGAATAAACCTCGCCGGCCTTTGGACGCAGCCCACGATTCTTTGCTTTCGGATCAATAATCGGCCCTGCGGGAATTTGGTTGAGCGCCTGCTCTAAAATTTTCAGGCTCTCGCGCATTTCCAACACGCGAATCATGTAACGATCAAAAACATCCCCATGATCGCCGAGTGGAACTCGGAAATTGAAACGCGAATAGATTCCATACTTATCCGTTTTCCGGATGTCGTAGTTCACGCCGCTGGCCCGGAGCATCGGCCCGGTCACACCGGCGCTGATAGCCAGCTCCCTCGAGAGCACGCCCACGCCTTGACTGCGGGCGAGCAGAATTTCGTTTCCCGTAATCAGCGCTTCGAACTGATCAATGAACCCGGGGTAATCGGACACGACCTTTTTCGCTTCGTCCAACCAGCCTTCGGGCAAGTCACAACGAACGCCGCCGAAGCGCATGTAATTGCACATCATGCGCGACCCGGTCAGTGATTCGAACAGGTCGAGGATTTTTTCGCGCTCGCGAAATGCATACATGAGCGGTGTGCCCAACGCGCCCATATCTTGAAGCAAAAACCCAACGAGACAGGCGTGATTGAAGAGACGCGTCAGTTCCGAAACGATCACCCGAATGTATTCGGCGCGTTCGGTCGCTTGAAAGCCAGACAGCTTCTCGACCGCGAGCACGTAGGCCCAGTTGTTCGTCATCGAGCAGATGTAATCGAGCCGGTCGGTGTAAGGGATGATGCCGAGGTAACTGTTCTTTTCCGCGAGCTTTTCGTGATTGCGATGGAGATACCCGAAGACCGGCTTGAGCTGCACGATTTCTTCACCATCGACGATCACGTCCATGCGAAACACGCCGTGCGTCGAGGGATGGTGCGGGCCCATCGAGATTTCCAACAAATCGTGCGCGAAGCCGTTCGTGTTCGTCGTGCGGGTCGCCCCCGAGAAATGGCGCAATGGTGAATCGACATCAATCCCACCGCAAAACGAACCGTTCGAAATTTCTTTGCGCAACGTACTCATGCCGAAACCTCCACGGCGTCACCCTCATCGACAGGGGGCACGTAATCTTTTCGCATCGGATGATGTTTGAACTCGTCCCACATCAAAAGGCGTCGCAAGTCGGGATGCCCTTCAAATACGACACCGAAAAGATCGTAAACTTCGCGCTCCTGCAGTTCGCAACTGCGCCACACCAGCGTGAGCGATGGAACTCGATTGTTTTCGGCGCGATCAATCGTGCGCATTCGCAGCGCGAGCGGACCATGCACAAGGACGGTTGAATAGAGGTGATAAACGACTTCCAGAAATGCCGGGGTTTTTGTGATCTCCTCGACCTCTTTTTCCACACCGTCGACCAGCTTCTTAATCTTCGTTTTTACCTCTTTTGACGGCCAATCGATTCCGGTTACATTCGAGCACAAATCGAATTTCAATTCCGCCACATCGCGCAAATATTCCGCAACGTCTGTTGCCGATTTCGAGTCGAGCAATAAAGAACCCGCTAGTGCCGGATTCGCGTTCGGCACAATCTGCACCACTGCGCCCGGAACATTTTGTTCCACCAGATTTTTAATTTCTTCTAGTGTGTGCATCAGGACTTGGTCGTGAGTTCCACGTTTCTGCTCGGCACGAGACCGTCCGGGCCAAATTGCGGGATAGGAAATTCGCTCGGCTTGCTCGCATCCAAATGGCGCGGGCGCTGGTCACCGGTGAGCACGTCAGCTTCGATTTTCTTTTGCAGCTCCATCAGCCCGTGCAACAGCGCCACAGGCCGTGGCGGGCAGCCGGGAATATGGATATCCACGGGAATCAATCGGTCGATGCCGGGCAACACATTGTAGCCGTCGCGGAATGGGCCGCCGGAAATCGCGCACGCGCCCATTGCGATGACGTATTTCGGCTCGGGCATCTGGTTATAGAGGCGCACGACTTGCGGCGCCATTTTTTTGGTCACCGTCCCGGCGACGATCATGAGGTCGGCTTGTCGGGGTGAGGGACGGAACACTTCTGCGCCAAAGCGGGAAATGTCCCAACGCGCCATAGAGGCGGCGATCATTTCGATCGCACAACAAGCCAGACCAAATTGTAGCGGCCACAACGAATTCTTCCGACCCCAGTTATAGAGATCTTGCAACGTGGTGGTCACAATGCCGTGTTTGGCCAGGTCCGCGCGTAATTCGGCTTCGCTCATTCGGTCCTCCAATTCAAAACGCCTTTGACGCAAGCCCAGGCGAGGCCTTCCACGAGCAAGAGCACAAACACCAACATTGCGATGACCGTGCCAAAAGAGAGCTGTTTGAAAACGGCTGCGAACGGCAGCAGGAATAAAATCTCGACGTCGAAGACAAGGAATACGATCGCGTAGAGATAATACTCGGGTTTGAACTGCACCCAGCCGATGGCTTGTTTGTCGAGGCCGCATTCGTAAGTGGCGTTTTTCAACGGGCCCGGTTTTCTCGGGGAGAAAACCTTCGCCCAAAGCCGCGCGATCATCAGTGGCGTGAGCGCGAACACCACCGCTGCCGCAACAAAAAGCGCGAGGAACAGGCGGGGATTGGTTTCAACGTGTGTCGGCATTCTGTTGTCCCGACAGTTTTTGTCAGGGCACAGTCAGGATGCGAGAGGCGCGGGAAATGGACTCTGCATTTATTGGCAAAAGTTTTGCCAAATTTGGTTAGGTGCTTCCCCGAGTGTCGGAGTTACTTCGCCAA
>JAQGOW010000029.1 GCA_028293405.1 Verrucomicrobiales bacterium | reverse complement strand
TTGGCGAATTGGCTGGTCGGAAACGGCGCGGTTACCAATGGTTCATGGCGTTCGCGGCTTTATCAGCATCTCGATCCCTGGCGAGGCCTGTCCCTCCGCTCCTACGCTTACAATGGATTTCGACTGCTCGGTTCAAATGGGGTTCCTGCAATTCCAAAGTTGCAGCAGCTCGCATCGAAAGCACTGCCCGATGATAACTATGCCGTTTTTCTCCTGACGGGACTGGGTGCGGCGGCGGTGCCCGCGCTGACGAATGCGCTCGGCGCGAACCCGTACCCAGGGAGCCGAGTTCAAATTCTCAGCGCGCTCGGATTCATCGGATCTTCAAGCGCGGTGCCTGTATTGATCACAGCGTTGCGCGATGCGGATGCGGACGTGGTGTGCGCAGCGGCTCGGAACCTCGGCCGAATTCATCAACGGCCGGATATTTCCGTGCCGGCGCTTCTTGGTGCCATTGAGCACTCGTCTTTGGAGACGCAGCGAGCAGCCATAGATGCGCTTGGGGAATTTGGGTCGGATGCTAAGGAAGCGAAAGCTACGCTCGAAACGTTGCGGACTCATTTTGTGCTAGGCGTGGATGCGCAATCAGCATTGAAGAAGCTCCAACTTCCGCGCGTGGACATGCTCGAACGGGAAGCGCTAACAGGTTTTTATTCGAATGGTCTGAAATGACGCGGCGCTGCGTCTTGGGTCCCAGCGCTGAACGGCAACAAAGAAATCACGCCAAGGCGCTTGATACTAACGCTTGACGTTAATAACGCGCGCCGTTACTGTTTGTTGACGATGATCGAAAGCTTCGCGTGTGCGGAGACGGAAAAAATCTTCCATTGCGAAATGTCGAGGCGCTTGCCTGCCGACATCCAGCGGACCGCGCGTCGCAAACTGTTACAATTGCATGCTGCGGTTCAGCTTCTCGATATGGCTGCGCCGCCAGGCAATCATCTCGAGGCTTTGCGAGGTGGACGCGCAGGTCAGCACAGCATTCGGATTAACGACCAATGGCGGATCTGTTTCCGCTGGAAGTCGGGCGCACACGAAGTTCAGATTGTTGATTACCACTGAAGGATTATGAAAAGCAAAATGCTCACGAACATCACTCCGGGCGAAATCCTCGAGGAGGATTTTTTGAAGCCGATGGGCTTGAGCCAATACCGGCTCGCCAAAGACATCAGTGTGCCGCCGCGTCGAATCAACGAGATCGTCAAAGGTGAACGGGCCATCACCGCCGACACCGCGCTGCGTTTTGGGCGATATTTCAAGATGTCGCCGCAGTTTTGGTTGAACTTGCAATGTCATTATGACTTGGAAATTCAACAGGGGCGGTTGGGTCGCAGACTGGAGCGCGAGGTAAAGGTTTTGGCGACGGCGTAAGGGTGTGTTTTTCGGGACTTTTAAACCGCCAAGACACAAAGGCCGGAAAATTTTAGGATTTACCACAGAGACACAGAGGCACAGAGGAGGGAAGAGATTGCAGAAGGCGCAAAATTTAGATGTCGATAACTGTAGCGTGCTTTGGCGGATTGCGCTGTTCGGTAGCGGGTGGCGGGGATGATGTGCGAGCGGGCCGGGTGGCGATGAAGGCGGCGAGGGTCCAGGTCGGAGCGAGGTCGCCGAAGGGGATTAGCTCGACGAGGAAGGTTGGGATGAAGACGTGATGCCAGCCGACTAGGCCGGTCAGGATTCCACATACGAGGATGTCTAAGGCATCCTGGAACGGGGACATGAAGCCTTCGCCGAAAAACATTGGTAAGCCGATTTGAATTGCGTCGGCGCAAATGGCGACGACGCGGGCGGCTCTGATTCGGGCTGGAGTTATGATCCTCATGGACTGCAGTTTCAGTATGCCAAATAATCGTCGGGATGCAAAGTAGCGAAAAGCTCCAAATCCCAAGCTCCAAGCTCCAGAGAAGTTCCAAAACTTCAATAGCGTGGTGGGAAGTTGTTGTGCGGACAAGAAAGGGTGACTTTGCGGGACGCCGATGAACGGAAGTTTTTGCTGGCTTGCGTCGTGGTGTTTTTCGAGGTATCCAACAGATAGTGAGTGTCACGGGAACAGTTAAGAAAGGGGTTGTGGTTCTGCCGGCTGGAACACATATCCCTGATGGAACAACCGTTACGGTGCAAACGGTCGAGGCTGTTGAAGATGACCCATTTCTCAAAGCCGTACGCAAGGTAGCAAAGCCGCGTCCGCATTGGCCCAGGGATTATCCGCTCAACCACGGACATTACGTTTCTGGCGAACCTAAAAAATCGTGAGCGCCGTCTTCGCTGACACCTCTTATTATCTCGCTTTGATGCGATCAGATGACCCGGCTCACGATGTAGCTTTAGCCCGAATCGGACCCAGGCCGCGCAATCGTCACCACTGAGTTTATTATTCTGGAATTAGGCAATGCGTGCGCGCGTGCCGAAGATCACGCGGATTTTCTAGCACTGGTTGAGGGGATTACCAATAGTCGGCGAATCACAATTATTCCGGTGACTTCTGAATTGTTGCATCTCGGCCTAAAGCTGATGGGTGAGCGCGACGACAAAGATTGGTCGTTGACGGATTGCATCAGTTTTACTGTGATGAAAGAACGCGGGTTGGATGAGGCGCTGACGGAGGACAGGCATTTTGAACAAGCTGGGTTTTCTGCTCTTCTTCGAAGATAGGGTCGAAACAAAACTCCGACCGGACTTCAAAATGTGAATTGTTTGGGAATATCTACCAACAAGGTTCTATTGAAAGGGCGCGTTAACAATCTATTCTAGCGGCCGATGATCGATACTGCCCGAGCTGGTGCCGCTATGGCCGACCTAAAAAATGCGCCGCGACGAGTTTCTGAGATTTCTCCGAAGATCGATCGCTTGCCGCCGCACTCGATCGAGGCCGAACAGGGTGTGCTCGGGTGTTTGTTGCTCTCCCCTAATGATTGTATCGGCCAGTGCATCGAAAAGCTCAAGCCGGGCGCGGAAGTTTTTTACGATCTTCGGCATCGCGATCTTTATACGACTTTGGTCGACATGTTCGACGATAAGCATGCGATCGACCAACTCACGGTGGCGCAGCGGTTGAAGGATCGTGGGCAGTTGGATGGCATGGGTGGGCTGGGTTATCTCGCCTCTTTGCCGGACATGGTGCCGTCGGCGGCGAACATGGAGTATTACGTCGAAATCGTTTGGGAGAAGTATCTCCTGCGCAAGATGCTCCATACTTGTACGAGTATCGCGAGTCGTGTTTACGAATTTGAAGGGGAAATCGACGCGCTGCTTGATGAAGCGGAAAAGGACATTTTAAAGATCAGCGAGTCGCGCGTGGAAGGCCAGACGCTCACAATGAAGGAGTTGGTCAATAGCGCGATCAATAAGATTGAGGAATTTCATCAGAACCAGGGTCAGCTCACGGGGATCGGGACGGGCTTTCTGGATTTGGATAGGATGACGACTGGGTTGCATGAAGGCGAAATGGTGGTGATCGCGGCGCGTCCGTCGGTGGGTAAGACGTCGTTGGCGATGAACATTGAGGAGTATGTGTCGTTGGAGCTGAAGCAGCCGGTTGGGGTGTTCAGTTTGGAAATGACGGCGGAGTCGCTCGTGCTGCGTATGCTTTGCTCACGGGCGCGCGTGAATATGCGGAAGATTCGGGACGGGTTTTTGGCGGAACGGGATTTTCCGAAACTGACCGGCACGGCCGGTAAGTTGACTAGTGCGCCGCTCTTTATTGATGACAGTTCGGGAATGTCTGTTTTACAGCTGCGCGCGAAGGCTCGGCGCATGTGGCAGCAGTACGGTATCAAGTTGTTTGTTATTGATTATTTGCAGTTGCTCCATTCTACTTCGAAACGTTCTGAGAACCGGCAACAGGAAATTGCCGAAATCTCTGGTGGTATCAAGGCTTTGGCGAAGGAACTGAGAGTTCCAGTCATCGTGCTTGCCCAGCTGAATCGTGATCTGGAAAAACGCGGGCCCGGTGAACGTCCGCGCTCGTCCGATTTGCGCGAATCCGGCTCAATTGAACAGGACGCTGACCTGGTTTGTTTGCTGTATCGAGAATCGAAAAAAGAAGCCGAAGAAGAAGGCAGTGAATTTGAACAGGACGCAATATCCGTGAAACTTTTTGTCGCCAAACAACGTAACGGCCCCATCGGCGAAGTGGACCTGACTTTCTTGAAGAGCATCACGCGCTTCGAGAGCGCCGCGAAAATCGATGCGGCAGACGTTGCGGTGGAAGGGTGATGATAACTTCTTTTTTTAGCGCGGTGACTCGAACGTCCTGTTCCATCACGATGCGCGTGTTTGGACCGCGCCAGGCGTTTTCGCTTCTCGCCATTCTGTTCCTTTTCGGGGCTTTCAACGCCACGGCGCAGCAGAAAATTTCTAAGGTCGTTATCGAAACCATTGGCCCACCGGCGGCCAGTGAATCGCTCGTTCGTTCCAATATTCGCAGCAAGGAAGGCGAAGATTATTCGCGCCTGACTCTCGACCAGGACATCAAGAATCTTTACGGGACGGGTTTGTTCTACAACGTGCGCGCGGCGGGTCAGACTTCTCCTCAAGGTTTCGTTATTACGTTTGTGCTCGAAGGCAAGCCGCGCCTGACGGATATCAAATACGCGGGCAACAAAAAATACAGCAACTCGCGACTGAAAAAGAAAACTAAGTCGAAAGTCGGCGAGCCGTTGAATGAGCAGAAGTTGTTCGCGGACGCGCAGGCGATCCAAGAGATGTACGAAAAGGCGGGTTACCAGAAGACGACGGTGCGTTACGAAACGAGCATCGATGAAGCGAACGGGACGGGCACGGCGACTTTCGTGGTGCGCGAGACGCCGAAGATTAAGATCAAAGATATCGTTTTTGAGCATGCGACGGCGTTTTCACAGCGGCAGTTGCGCAAGGTTCTCAAGACGAAGCGGCGCTGGATGTTTTCGTGGCTGACGGGCAGCGGTGTCTTGAAGGAAGAGGAGTTTGAAGACGACAAGGATCGTTTGTCTGAGCAGTACCAGAATGACGGTTACATCGACTTTGTCATTAAGGAGATTCGCACGAACCAGGTTGCGCCGAACAAAATTATTCTGACGTTCGATCTTTCGGAAGGGCGGCAATACAAGGTTGGTTCCGTCAGTTTCAAAGGCAACGCGATTTTCACCACGAACGATTTCCTCACGGGCGTCAGTTTGGAGATTACGAATACGAAGCCGCAGCCGGCGATCGTTCGCTGGCTTAGCCCAACTCGTCCCAAGTCCTCACTACACTTGAGGATGGTGACTGGACAGACGTTCCGGCCTATCGGTGATACGAAGCATCCAGGTTTGCAACATGACCTGGATACGTTGCGCGATATTTATGGGTCGAGGGGCTATGTCGATGTCCAGCATGGCGGCGCGACGCGTATTGTCGCTCGCCAGATTCCGAATCCGACCACTGGCACGATGGATCTGGTTTACGAATTCGAAGAAGGCGACAAGCTTTACATCGAAAAGATCGAGATCAAAGGAAACACGAAGACCAAAGACCGCGTGATTCGACGCGAGTTGGCGGTGTCGCCCGGTGAAGTTTACGACATGGTTCGCGTGCGGTTGAGCGAGCAGCGTTTGAAGAATTTGGATTACTTCGAAAAAGTGGAGTCGCAACCGGAAGACACGGACGTCGGCCCGACGCATAAGAATCTGGTCATCGGTGTGGATGAAAAGAGCACGGGTAATTTGGTGGTGGGCGCTGGGTTTAGTTCGATTGATTCCATTGTTGGCTTTGCCGAAGTTTCGGAAGGTAACTTTGATTTGTTTAAGCCCCCGACGTTCCGTGGTGGTGGGCAGAAGTTCCGGCTGCGCGCGCAATTGGGAACACAGCGTCAAGATTACGAACTAACATTCGTGGAGCCCTGGTTGTTTGGTCGCAAACTTTCGTTCGGCGTTAATTTGTTCCACCGCGACCTTGGGTTCGTCAGCTTGAACGACATGTATGACGAAATCCACACCGGCGGCACTTTGAGCCTGACGCGTGCGTTGGGGAGCGACTTCTTGATCGGCAAAGTGAGTTACACGCTCGATAACGTCGATACGAAGATCAATTCAGGCTTTCACACCAATACGCTTCTTATCCCTACTGAAGACCCGCTGCACCCAGGCTTTTTTCCGGTCAGGACAGAGGCCCCGAATATTTCACAAGAAATTTATGGCGAACGCGGCCACCGGCTTGTTTCGAAGGTCGGAGGCTCGATCGCTTATGACACGGCAAACTCGCCCTTGCTGCCGACTCGCGGTCAGCACACGGAATTTTTGACGGAAGTGGCCGGCGGACCTCTCGGTGGTAACACGGATTTTTATAAAATCGAACTGCGCTCGGCGTGGTTCTTCCGCGGATTCGCCAGCGGCCATGTGCTCGAAGTGGATGGCCGCGGCGGTGTGGTGCAAGGTTTTGGCTCGCGGGAACACGTGCCGATTTCGGATCGGTTCTTCCTTGGTGGTTTGGAATCGTTGCGCGGGTATCGGTATCGTCAGGTTGGCCCGACGGATCAGTTCGGCGAACCGCTCGGCGGCGGCACTTATTGGTACGGCACCCTTGAATATAGTATCCCGGTGATTGAACGAGTTCGCGTCGCAGCGTTCTATGATATTGGTAATGTTTACGCTTCACCATACAGCCTCGACGCCGGTCCGAATCGCGGGCTCTATAGCGATAACTGGGGTTTGGGATTGCGACTGGACTTGCCTATCGGACCGCTTCGACTCGACTACGGCATCCCGATCTCGCACGACGCGGGCCTCAGCGGCAGTGGGCGCTTTCAGTTCGGTGTCGGTT
The DNA here is from genome assembly GCA_028293405.1 of Verrucomicrobiales bacterium. Classification (GTDB taxonomy): domain Bacteria; phylum Verrucomicrobiota; class Verrucomicrobiia; order Limisphaerales; family Palsa-1400; genus JAICXV01. The sequence continues at coordinate 114 of JAQGOW010000029.1, read as the reverse complement.
ACCGGCACTCGTTCTAAACATCCGCAGACGGACACTGAGAAACACAGCTCGGCGAAAATGTCCTCTTTGCAAGTGGGTAAATCTGTGGTCATCTAAGACTCCAATTTCATGAAA
>JAQGOW010000028.1 GCA_028293405.1 Verrucomicrobiales bacterium | reverse complement strand
AATCGAAACCGTTGTGGATCGCCTGGTGATCGACGAAAAGATTCGCGTGCGTTTGAGCGATTCAGTCGAGACAGCACTCAAGTGGGGAGAAGGGCGGCTCTTGTTGTTGCAACAACCCGAAGGCACTGACATTTGGAACGAGACGCTCTACTCGAATCGTAACTACAGCCCAGCGACGGGCATGAGTTTCGATACGCTCACGCCCAAACATTTTTCGTTCAACTCACCGATGGGCGCGTGTCCGGTATGTCACGGTATCGGTCAGAAAATGGTTTTCGACGAGCACCTCGTGGTGCCCGATGTGGATAAGTCTTTGGACAAGGGCGCGGTCTTGCCGTGGCGTCGCGGGAACAAGCGGATGATTATTTATTACAAGAGCATGCTTCGCGGTTTGACGCAGCAATACAGCCAGAGCATGGAAGTGCCGTGGAAAGATTTGCCAGAGGATTTTCGAACGAAGCTTTTGCGCGGGACCGGCGAAGAGGAAATCGAGTTCTCGTTTGTTCGCGCCGGCAAAGCCAGCAAAATCAAACGACCCTTTGAAGGGGTGATTCCCAATCTCGAACGGCTTTACGTCGAGAGCGAAAGCGAGTTCACCAAAAATCGGCTGAAGAGTTTCATGAATCCGCAGCCGTGCGATGCGTGCGGTGGTCGACGGTTAAAGCCCGAGGTGCTCGCTGTGACTGTCGGCGATCAACCATTGCCGAATCGCAAGCCGCAGTTACCAGGGCTGTCGATCATGGATGTTTGCGCGTTGTCGGTGCTTCGGGCTGATGAATTTTTTGCCGGACTCAAGCTGACGGATTTTCAACGGAAAATCGCGGCGGAGTTGATTAAGGAAATTCGGGCACGACTTGGATTTTTGAAGAATGTCGGTTTGGGTTATCTCACCCTCGATCGTGAAAGCGGAACATTGAGCGGCGGTGAAGCCCAGCGAATTCGGCTTGCAACTCAAATTGGTGCCGGACTTGTTGGTGTGCTCTACATTCTGGACGAGCCGAGCATTGGGTTGCATCAACGCGACAATGAGCGCTTGTTGAAGTCGCTTGAAGGGTTGCGGGACCTGGGCAACTCCGTTCTGGTGGTGGAGCACGATGAAGATACGATTCGGCGCGCGGATTATATTTTGGACCTCGGGCCCGGTGCCGGCGTGCGCGGTGGAGAACTGGTGGCTGCTGGCACCTTGAAGGAAATCGAAGGCACTTCCAAATCGCTCACCGGCCAATATCTCAAGGGCGAACTAAAGATCAGCGTGCCCAAACAGCGTGTGAAGCCATCGGCCGACAAAGGTTGGCTTGAGGTGATCGGCGCGACCGAAAACAATTTGAAGAATGTCGACGCGCGCATTCCGCTCGGGACGATGACGTGTGTCACTGGCGTGAGCGGTTCCGGCAAGAGCACGATCGTTGACGATATTTTGCGACGTGCGTTGTTTCGGAAGTTTTACGGCTCGAAGGAACAACCCGGCGCGCACAAAGCGTTGCGCGGATTCGAGACGCTCGACAAGGTGATTGTTATCGACCAGACGCCAATTGGCCGCACTCCGCGCAGCAACCCGGCAACCTACACCGGGATGTTCAATCAGATACGCGATCTGTTCGCGAAATTGCCGTCGGCAAAAATTCGCGGATACGAAGCGGGCCGATTTAGTTTCAACGTTAAAGGCGGTCGTTGCGAGAAGTGCCAGGGCGATGGGTTAATCAAAATCGAAATGCATTTCCTGCCGCCGGTCTATGTGACGTGCGAAGCGTGCAATGGGCGGCGCTACAATCGTGAGACGCTGGAGATTAATTACAAGGGCATGAACATCGCCGATGTGCTCGACATGACGGTCGATGAAGCGGTGACATTTTTCCGTGCCATTCCGAAGATTTACGATCCTTGCCTCACTTTGGCTGAAGTTGGTTTGGGCTATGTCCGCCTCGGCCAATCGGCGACCACTTTGAGCGGCGGTGAAGCGCAACGCATCAAGCTCGCTTCGGAACTGCATCGCCGATCGACCGGTCGCACGTTTTACATTTTGGACGAGCCGACGACGGGTTTGCATTTTCATGACGTCTCGAAGTTGCTCGAAGTGCTCTTCAAGCTGCGGGACGCCGGCAACACGCTGCTCATCATCGAGCACAATCTCGATGTTATCAAAACGGCCGATTGGGTCATTGATCTCGGGCCAGAAGGCGGCGAAGGTGGCGGGCAAATTTTGGCGGAAGGTACGCCCGAGAAAATTGCTCAGAGTCCCGTTAGTTTTACAGGGCAATACCTCGCGCCGTTGTTGAAATGATGCATTGTCTCGATCTCACACTGGAATCGCCCGCGGCAAATCTCGCGCTTGATGAGGCATTGTTGGATGTGTGCGAAGAGAGTGGTGCGGAGGTGCTTCGGTTTTGGGAATCGCCGGAATACTTCGTTGTCGTTGGCTATGCCAATAAAGCTGAGACCGAGGTGAACGTTCCCGCGTGTCGTGAGCGCAGTGTTCCAATTCTTCGCCGGTGCAGTGGCGGTGGGACGGTGTTGCAAGGGCCGGGTTGTTTGAACTATTCGCTCGTGTTGAATTTTGAAACCGAGCCAAAATTACAGACGATTCCCGGCGCAAACTGTTTTATCATGCGCCGCAATGCGCAGGCGTTACAAGAGGCACTTG
>JAQGOW010000013.1 GCA_028293405.1 Verrucomicrobiales bacterium | reverse complement strand
GCGCGTCGAACCGGTCTTCGCTCGAGGCGAAATGCCCCACGCCTACAATCTTTTCTACCGAACCGATGAGGGCAAAATTCGCAAGCAAGCCAACAAAGAGGCCTACCAGCGAAAGCATCTCGGCGGTGGAGCACACTTACACCTCGGCGATAAAATCGGAAACCCGCTTTTCAGGAATTTAGCAAAAGCCGATTTCCGACTGACTGCGGGCAGTCCAGCGATTGGCGCGGGCACGAACCTTCATTACACGGTTGATTTCAGCGGCCGGCCCATTTCACAACAAAAGCCGAGCCTCGGCGCGTTCGAATTCGACGAGTCAAAATAACACCGTCTTCGATGCAACAATGATATGAAAGAATTTCTTCAACTCGCTTTTCAAGGCTCGGTAGCCAAACGCGCACTCAAATTTGCGTTGGTTGTTGGCTGTGTCCTGACCGCGATCAATCACGGCGACGCTATCCTTCGCGGCGACATGGATTCTACCAGGATTTTCAAAATCGCCCTGACCGCCTTGGTGCCCTACACCGTTTCGACGTTATCAAGTGTCGCTGCGATGCGTGAACGGCGGTCTGCGACGGTCGATAGTGTTTCGGCGTCACCAAAGAGTTCTTTAAAACCCTAGCGCTCCCGTTTAATTTCACCGCGATGGGCAATGTATTCGGTCAACTGTTTCGTATCTCCACGTGGGGTGAATCTCACGGCGGTGGCGTTGGCGTCGTCATTGACGGTTGCCCGCCACGCGTCGCGTTGAGCGAAGCCGACATCCAACCCGATCTCGACCGCCGTCGCCCTGGCCAATCGCGCATTGTCACACAACGCAACGAAGCCGATGCGGTGCAAATCGTCTCGGGCGTGTTCGAAGGGAAAACTCTCGGCACACCAATCGCAATGCTCGTCCAAAACCAGGACCAACGCAGCGAAGCCTACAACGAGATGGCCGAAAAATTTCGCCCATCCCACGCCGACTACACCTATCAAGCGAAGTTCGGCACTCGCGCTTGGCCGGGCGGCGGCCGCACTAGTGCCCGAGAAACGATTGGTCGCGTCGCGGCAGGCGCGGTTGCTAAGAAAATTTTACGCGAACAATTCGGCGTCAACATTCTCGCGTTCGTCAAACAGGTCCAAAAGGTTCATGCCGAAATCGACGTTAACAACATCACGTTCGAACAAGTGGAATCGAACATCGTGCGTTGCCCAGACTCCAAAGCCGCCGAGAAAATGATCGCGCTCATCGAAGAGGTGCGAAAAGCCGGCGACAGCGTCGGTGGCGTCATCGAGTGCGTTGCGAAAGGTGTTCCAGCCGGTTGGGGCGAACCCGTCTTTGATCGGCTTGAAGCAGACCTTGCGAAAGCGATGCTCAGCTTGCCGGCGACCAAAGGGTTCGAAATCGGCTCAGGCTTTGCCGGGGTGGAGATGACTGGACTCGAGCACAACGATCCGTTCCGCATGGAAGCGGGCAAGGTCCGCACGACGAGCAATCGTTCCGGTGGAATCCAAGGCGGCATTTCCAACGGCGAAAATATTTTCTTCCGCGTCGCGTTCAAACCGACTGCCACCGTTCTCCGCGAACAAGACACCGTCGACATTCACGGACAAAACACGACGTTAAAAGCAAAGGGTCGTCACGATGCCTGTGTGTTGCCGCGCGCCGTTGTCATCGTTGAAGCCATGGCCGCGCTGGTCCTTATCGATCACGCGTTACGCCAACGCGGTCAGTGCGGAAACCAATAGCGCGCGACTCCTGCCGAGCCCGTCTCCATAGGCTATAACCCGAAAAGGTGCCGCACCCATTTGTAGCCGCCGAAAATCCAAATGATCGCCGCCGCCGTAATGTACGGGCCGTACGCCAACCTCGACGACTTGTTCAATTTGCCCGTTGCCATCAACGTCAAACCAACAACCGACCCGATAATCGAACTCACAGCTAACGAAAATACCACTGCCGGTGCGCCAAGGAATGCGCCAATCGCCGCCATAAACTTCACGTCACCAAGACCCATCGCTTCGCGCGGCAACGTGATTTGCTCGGCGATAGCCTCCATGTAGTGGACTTCGTCAGGAACAAATTCATCGTCACCAACTTTCAGACGCGACGGCTGCAATTCGACTTTCGTATTAATATAGCAACGATCAATCAGTTCCAATTTGCTCGCCTGCATGTGAATTGTATCCGACTCGCGATAGAAAACGTCCTCGTAGGGCACAACTTCGTCGGGCATCTGAATCCCGGTTTCGGTAAAGATGATCCGGCTGCCAGGCTGTAATTCAACTGTGCGTCTGCCAAACATCACCTTACCTAAACGCACCGCTCCGTAGATCAATCCACCGCCCACAGCCATCCCGAGAATGCTTAGCACAACGGCTCTTCCCGGCGACGTAATCCGCTGAAATTCCGGGAACGACAAATGCAGGATCGGCACCATGAACGAGCAGAGTACGCCTGCAACCATGCCGCCGAACGTCAGTTCATCCGGAATGATGTAGTGTTCAAAATCAATAAATGTCGCCGTGATAAATCCCGCC
>JAQGOW010000677.1 GCA_028293405.1 Verrucomicrobiales bacterium | reverse complement strand
GCGGTTCGATCTGCTTCGTCCGGGCAAATGGAAAATCCACGTGTCCATCGCGGAACTTCCGGCTCAACATCAGCTGGAGACTCAACAGACCGAGATCTCATTGACGCAGGGGGCAACTGACAACGCGACGTTTAAAGTGGTGCCAAAACCGAGAACGTTTAAACTCATCGATTCCGGCGCGATCACGCACTAACCAGATTTTTTCGAATGGCGTAACGCACCACGTCGGCGGTTGTGTTGAAACTTAGTTTCGCAAACATTCGCATACGATACGTGCTTACCGTCTTGACGCTCAGATCCAGATCGCCCGCGATTTCTTTGATGCTCTTGCCGTTGGCTATATGCTTAAGAACCTCGAACTCCCGGTCTGACAATGGCTGCGACTGTTTGCCGCAAGATTTTTGCAACAGCGCGAAAACCATATCCTGAGAAATGTCCGGACTGAGATATCGTTTGCCAGCCAAAACCTGGTTGATGCCATTGGTGAAATCGTGAAAGCCGCCGCTTTTGGTGGCGAATCCATGGGCGCCGGCAGTCAGCGCCCGTGCCGCGGTGTCTACGTCCGCGTTTGCAGTGAGAACAATAACCTTCGCGGAAGCCGATAATTTCGATTTGAGGTGCCCTAAAAGGTCCAACCCGTTCGAGCCGTGCATGTCAACGTCCAACAACACAAGCTGCCATGCGCGTTCGTCCAATCGTTGTAGGGCGTCAGCAGCGTTTTCGGCCTCGCCGAATACTGCATTCGGAAATTTCGAGGTCAACAATCTCACCAACCCGTCTCGGATGATGCCATGATCGTCGACTATTAATACGCTTTTTAAGATGGATAAGCAAAACACATAGCTTTCCACAACACTAGCTATCTATTGCTTATACCCCGCTTTCTTTTGCGGATCGCTGGCGACGAGGTATTACCGAACTGAACGTGCGCAACTTCTGATCGGAGCATTAGTCCCTGCAGTTACGAGGTTTGCATCAATTCTGGATTTTTTAAAAAAAGATTTCACTTGGACCGCCGTTGTCCAAGTGACTTTGGTAGGATTTTCAAAATTATGAATACCTCCAATGATTCAACGACGGTCACAATGCCAGTTTGTGCCACACCCAACACAACGAAAATGCCTTCGATGTTAGAAGCTGATCACGGTTCAATTCCCAATTCGCAATCCGCAATGTGTAACGGACAAGACGACTCTCAACCCTCAACGCCGAACTGTGCGAATTCCGACCCAGCACAAAACTCTGAACTCCGCACCGAGCAAAACGACTCTCAACCCTCAACGCCCTGTCCCGCCACAGCGCCGATCAACTGTCCATCGGCTTTGTCATCCTCACCGTCTCCCTTTCAGCACCCTCAACTCTCAACCCTCAACTCTCAATCAGTTTTCCCTCGTTCCCCCGGCGAAACGCCGCGTGCTTTCGGTGCGTTCACGGCCTATTTCCAGCTTGGGCAGAATCGCTCACTCCAGGCCGTTGCGGACAAACTTGGCGAGCAATTGCCCACGGTCAAAAACTGGTCCAGCAAATACGATTGGAGCGAGCGCATTAACCATTTCAATTCCGGCTTGCTCGAACAACAAGCGCACGCTGAAGCCGAAACGGCTCGGAAAGCCGCCGCTGATTGGGCCAAACGCAACGCCGAGTACCGTGAACAGGAATGGGTCGCTGCCCAAAAACTCCTCGGAGTCGTCCAGTGCTGTCTCGAAAATTTCGGCGAGCGCGATCTCGAAAAAATGCGTCTCTCTGAACTTTCCCGTGCTCTCAACGTCGCCTCGAAAATGTCTCGCTCCGCCCTGCAAAATCCAACGGCACAAGACGACAAACCCGCAGTCGCCCCCATACAAGTGGAAATGCTCGCCGCACTCAAAAGAATCTATGGCGAACCATCAGCTCCATCGCCGTCCGAAAACAACTCGAATTTATCCCGATCTCCGAACCCCACGCGGGCTCACACCCTGAACTGAACACGAATGACCTACGCCCTCTACCAGAGCCGGGTTGAACACTGAACAGTTTTCGAAACGCTGTGACCACCGACCAATACATCCAACTCTGCCGCAACGCCGGCTGCCCTGCCGATCAAGTGCAGCGGTTCGTCAATGCTGGTGTTATTCTGCAACCAAAACAACTCGCCGCCAGTGCCGCCGCGCGCCTTTGCGACCTTGAAACCGGCCCGACCTCCATCGGCTTCGGCGGCGCGCGTGGCGGTGGCAAATCTCATTGGCTTATCGCTCAGATGGGCGTCGACGATTGCCAACGCTTTCCCGGTCTCAAATGTCTACTCCTTCGCAAGGTCGGCAAATCTAACCTCGAAAACTTCGAAGACCTGCGCCGCCGTCTTCTCCTCAGGCTCAACCACGAGTTCAGCACCACTCGAGGCGTTCTCACGTTCGAAAACGGCTCTCGCATCATCATTGGCCACTTTCAGAACGAGAATGATATCGATAAATATCTGGGGCTCGAATACGACGTCATCGGCATCGAAGAAGCAACCACTCTGACGGGCCGCAAGTTCCAGGACATTTGCACCTGCAACCGCACCTCAAAACCCCAATGGCGACCGCGTATCTACTCGACAACCAATCCCGGCGGAGTCGGTCACGCCTGGTATCGCTCGAAATACGTTATTCCATTTCAACGCGGCGAGGAGACGGACACACGTTTTATCCCAGCTACAGTAAATGACAATCGCTTCGTGAACGCTGGATACAAAGACGCTCTCGGCGCTCTCACCGGTTGGCAACGGCGGGCGTGGCTGGATGGCGACTGGGATATCAAAGCCGGCCAATTCTTCACCAGCTTCCGCCGGGAATTGCACGTTATCGATGAGTTCGACGACCGCCGTGCCGTCGAATGGTTCGCCGCGCTCGATTACGGCTTCACCCATTACACGGTCGTATTGCTCGGCTGTCGTGACAGTGACAACAACATCTTCGTCGTCGACGAACACGCCGCGCGCAATTGGATTCCGGAACGTCACGCTGAAGCGATCAAAGCCATGCTCAAACGCCATCACTTGGGTCTCAATGAACGCTACGCAATTAATCTCGCAAGGTTCGTCGCAGGCGCTGATATCTTCGGCAAACAAAGCGACGGCACAACGATTGCATCGCAATACCGGCGACTGGGAATTTCTATGCGCCAGGCCACCATGGAACGTTTGAATGGCTGGGCTGCCATTCTCGACCGTCTTGGCGATGAACAAGGAAACATCAAACCCACCCTCTTTTTCCATCGCCGCTGCGCGCGTCTGATCGATTGCCTCCCTACGTTGCAAAGCGACCCAGGCCGTCCGGAAGACGTCCTGAAAAATGATCCCGACGAAAATGGTTTCGGCGGCGACGATGCCGCCGACGCACTCCGTTACATGATCGCCACCCAACCACAGAAGATACGTACGATGCGACTCAGAGGCTTTTAGCTGAAAAACATGGAAAAGGTAATCAGAAGTAATCAGAGGTAATCGCAAGTAATCTCAATCAATGAAAACCAAAGAAAAAAAACGCTATTTTATTTGGAATAATCGCGCCGCGTCGCCCGTCTTGCTCCAACATCCCATGACTTTATTCACCAAGACATCTTCGCCTGCTTCGCAACCTTCGTCCCCGTCGCGCGAAATCCGAAAAACAGGAAAAAAGGTAATCAGAAGTAATCAGAGGTAATCACAAGTAATCTGTCCGCTCGGCGGACCGCGCAAACAACGCTGATTGCCATTGAATCGTTCCCAGAAAGCGATATTTTGCAACGTAGCCCCAAATAAAAGCGTCTGATGTTGCGTCTATAATTGTATGCTCAAGTTCACCGGCAAAGGTTCGATCACGACTTGCGATGGTCTCACCCGGCGCGATTTCCTTCAGGTCGGCGCTTTAGGCGCGATTGGTTTGTCGATGGCGAAGTTTGCGGAATTGCAGGCGATGGGCGCTGCTCCGAAGGGAAATGACGACCGTTCGTGCATCATGATTTTCAATCTCGGCGCGCCAAGCCAGATTGATACCTGGGACATGAAACCGGATGCGCCTGCGGAAATTCGCGGTCCGTTCAAACCGATCAGGACCAACAATCCCGACATCCAGATTTCCGAAATTTTCCCGCTCCACGCCAAACACGCTGACAAATTTTCGCTGGTGCGCAGTTGCTATCACACCGGCCCGGCCGTTCACGATGGCGGTCATCAACTGATGCAAACCGGTCGGTTGTTCACCGGCGGCGTCAACACGCCTCATGTCGGTTGTGCATTGGAATTTTTAAAAGGCCGCCGCAACGAACTTCCCGCGAACATTATGTTGCCGGAATTGATGGGCCCGACCGGTGGCAACATGCCACACGGGCAGGACGCGGGTTTCCTGGGCAAGTCCTTCGATCCTTTTGTCCTGAACGCCGATCCTTCCAAGAAGGGGTTCAAAGTTCCAGACCTGTTGCCACCGAGCGAAATCGGCGAAGTCCGCCTCGAACGCCGACGCGAGTTGCGTCAGGTGGTCGATGATGCGGTGAAAAATTTCGAAGCGAGCCCGAGCGCACAGTTGATGGATACAAATTTCGCCTCCGCCTATCGCCTGATGACCAGCACGAAGGCGCGGGAAGCGTTCGATCTCGACAAAGAACCGCAGAAGGTCCGCGATCGTTATGGTATGACGCGTTTCGGCCAAAGCTGTTTGCTCGCTCGCCGGCTCGTTGAACGCGGCGTGCGTTTTGTTACCATCAACACGTTCATCACGGTGTTCGATGAAATCACGTGGGACATTCACGGCTCGAAACCTTTCACGTCCATCGCGGGCATGAAAGACATCGTCGCGCCGATGTATGACCAGGGTTACACCGCGTTGCTCGAAGACCTATTTGACCGCGGCATGTTGGACAAAACGATGATCGCCTGCCTCGCTGAATTCGGGCGCACACCGAAAGTAAATCCCGCCGGCGGTCGCGACCACTGGCCGCAATGTTGGACGATTAATTTTGCTGGCGGTGGTGTCAAAGGCGGTCGCGTGGTTGGTAAGAGCGATGACATTGGCGCGTTTCCAACGGAACGTCCCGTCAAACCGCCGGAGGTCGTCGCCACAATTCTCAAGTCGCTGGGCGTTGACCTGGAAACGCACTTGCCGGGACCGCAATCTCGACCTTACCCGGTTGTCGATTACGGCACGCAACCAATCAACGAACTGTTTTAA
>JAQGOW010000666.1 GCA_028293405.1 Verrucomicrobiales bacterium | reverse complement strand
AACGAACGATATCGACCAAACTGGGTTTGCCGACACCTTGCTTCAACGCGTCTTTCGACTAACGGTCCTTTGCTCATTTATCTTCATCGCATCTGGCGCTTTCGCGAACCCGGTCGAGTTAGGCCATCGCCGTGAATTGTTCGTTGATAATTTCCTGCTCGCTTCGAAAACCAATGTGCAGTTTGCCTTACATGAACCGCATGATGAAGGTGCGGTTCTTCCCTTCGATGCCCCTTGGGAAGGGGCCTTCTGCGCGTATTGCACCGTGCTTTACAATGAAAATGGCTTCCGGGTATATTATCGAGGCAAAGGAGACTCAACTGCTGACGGCGTAGGTGAAGTAACGTGCGTGGCTGAGTCGAACGACGGAAAAAAGTGGACGAAACCAAAGCTCGGCTTTTTCGAAATAGCCGGCAGCAAAGAAAACAACGTCGTGCTAACGGAAGCCCCGTTCACCCACAACTTCAGTCCGTTTCTCGATAGCAATCCGGACGTCCGGGCCGGCGAAAAATATAAAGCCATTTGTGGAGATCAGAAGGCGGGGCTGAAAATCTTCGCGTCGCCCGAAGGACTACGGTGGAAGCCGATGCCAGATAAACCCGTGCTCACCACGAACGATGTTGCCTTCAAAAACATGTTCGATTCTCAAAACGTGGCGTTTTGGTCACAAACCGAGAACTGTTACCTCCTCTATTTCCGCGTCTACACCAACCGCTTCCGCCGCATCGCTCGAGCCGAGAGCAAAGATTTTTTCAAGTGGAATAATATCCGACTGATGGATTATCGCAGCGCAGGTGCGCTGCCAACACCAATCGAACATCTCTACACCAGCCAGACTCATCCCTACTTTCGTGCGCCGCAAATTTATGTCGCACTCGCCGCGCGCTTCATGCTCGGGCGGCAAGTCTTGACCGCTGACGAAGCAAAAGCGATTGGGGTGCATCCAAAATATTTTAAAGACATTTCCGACGCCGTTCTCCTAACTTCGCGGGGAGGTGATATTTATGATCGCACTTTCATGAGCGCCTTTATCAAACCCGGGATCGGCCCGGAGAATTGGGTTTCGCGCACGACCTATCCGGCTCTCAACGAAGTTCAGACCGGCCCAACTGAAATGTCGATTTACGTGAACCAGAATTATGCGCAACCCACCGCTCATCTGCGTCGCTACAGCCTGCGCCTCGACGGTTATTCCTCCCTTCGCGCGACCTATGAGGGTGGAGAATTCGTGACCAGGCCGCTGACATTTTCAGGCAATCGCTTGTTGCTAAATTTTTCCACGTCGGCAGCAGGCGGAATCAAAATCGCCATCTGGGACGCAAATGGAACACCCGTTCCTGGTTTTACGTTTAAAGACAGCGTGGAATCGATCGGCAACGAAATCGAACGAGCCGCGCGCTGGAAAAATGGGCCTGACATCTCAAAGCTGGCCGGCCAGACGGTGCAACTACATTTCAAAATGAAAGATGCCGACCTGTTCGCGATTCAGTTCGCGGATAAATAATGAACACGCTCGATTCCATAGCATCTCTCGACGAACTCCCGACGCCTGCTCTGGTGATCGACGCTGTTGTTGCGCGAAACAACATTCGTCGTTTGGCGGATTACTGCGCAGCGCATCGCATCAAACTTCGGCCTCACACAAAGACGCATAAGAATCGCGTCATCGCAAAATTGCAGATCGAAGCGGGTGCAAAGGGACTGACCGTCGCCAAAGTTGGCGAGGCCGAACAACTCCAATCCGAAACGAACGATTTGTTGATGGCCTATCCCGCTGTCGATCGCGCGCGATGCCAGCGCCTCGCTGAACTTGCAAAAGCCAAAACGATTCGTGTCGTCGCAGAGAGCGCCATTGGGATTGAAGCGCTCGCTTCAGCCGCAAAGAATTCCGGCAGCACCATCGGCGTGCTCGTCGAAATCGATGTGGGCATGGGCCGGACGGGCGTGGCTACGGCGCAAGACGCATTGGCGCTCGCCCAATTGATAAGCAAAACCAAAGGGCTGCGCCTTGATGGAATTCTCTGTTATCCCGGCCACATTTGGAACTCCGTTGCGGAACAAGCAGCACCTCTCGCCGCCGTTTCCGCAAAACTTCAGGAAACGATCGACCTCTGGAAACAAAACGGTCTGGAAGCAAAAATCGTTTCCGGCGGTTCCACTCCAACCGCGTTGCGCTCCCATCTCGTGCCGCAACTGACCGAGATCCGTTCCGGCACTTACGTTTTCAATGACATGAACACGTTCCGCGGCGGTTTCTGCGCTCTGGCGGATTGTTCTGCTCGGATTTATTGCACGGTTATCAGCACCACGGTGAAAGATCAAATCGTGCTCGATGGCGGCACTAAAACCTTCACGAGCGATATTTGCATTCCAGCACGGGATAGTGGCAACGGTTATATCGTCGAATATCCCGACGCAAAAATTACAGCACTGAGCGAAGAGCACGGGCAGGTAAATGTTTCGCGATGCGAGAAACGGCCGAAAGTCGGTGAACGCGTTTCCGTCATCCCGAACCACATTTGTCCCTGCGTCAATTTGCAGGATGCCATCTGGTGGCGTGAAGCCGATGGTTCGCTGCGAAAAATCAACGTGGATGCGCGAGGAAAATTATCATGATTGTCGATGTTCATAGTCACGCGTGGCGTTTCCCGGATGATTTTAGCGAATCGTTCATGACCCAGGCCAAACGCGCGCGGGCGGGAACGGAAGTGGACCTGCGCGTGCGCTACGAAGATTACCGCGCAACGGCTCCAGCGGACACGAAGACCATCGTCTTCGGCGGCAAAGCAAAGCTCAGCGGGACATGGGTTGATGACCGGTACGTGGCCGACTACGTCGCCGCGCACTCAGATACCTTGATCGGTTTTCTCTGCGTGGATCCAACACAAGACGGTTGGCAACGCGAGATGGAATTCGGTCATCAGGAATTGGGTTTGCGCGGAATTAAACTGCTGCCGATGTATGCCGGTTTTCGTCCGGATGATTCGCGACTGGATCCGCTCTGGACCTACGCAACAAAACACAAGTTGCCGGTACTGTTGCACACGGGCACAACCTTCATCGCGCAGGCTCCGTTGGAATGCACTTTGCCGCGACACCTCGATCCCGTGGCGACCCGCTTTCCGGAAGTGAAGATCATCATGGCGCATCTTGGCCATCCTTACGAAGGCGAGTGCATCGTGACGATTCGCAAGCATCCGAATGTTTACGCCGATATCAGCGCGCTACATTATCGACCTTTCCAGCTCTATCACAGCCTCATGCTGGTGCAGGAATACGGCGTTTGGAACAAAGTGCTTTTCGGCACCGATTATCCTTTCACCACGGTCAACGCGACCATCGACGGCTTGCGCAAACTCAACGATTTCACCACCGGCACGGGCTTGCCCAGGCTCAGCGAAAAATCCATCGAGGAGATGATTTATCGCGACAGTCTCACGATCCTTGGCCTGAACAAAAAATGAGCAAAGCATCGAACACCGAATGTGTCGCTGTGGTCGGCCTTGGCCTGTTGGGACGAGGCATCGCTGCCTGTTTTCTTGCGCACGGATTTCGTGTCATCGGCATTGATCGCAACGCCGACCAACACACCGAAGCCCGACAACAGTTGGGTTTGATGATGGGCGAACTGGTTGAGTTCGGCGGATTTGATTCCAAGCTTCGAGACAAATGGCAGAAGCGTTACGTTCCGACACAAGATTTTGAATCCGTAAAAGAGTGCTCTTTCATCGTCGAAAGCGTGACGGAAGATATTGCGGCAAAAGAAGCGGTGTTCGATGAACTGGAATCGCGGCTCGCCGCTTCAATCGTCATCGCGACCAACACGTCCGCAATTCCCATCAGCCAATTGCAGCAGCGCCGGAAAGTTCCTGCGCGTTTCGTCGGCATGCATTGGGCCGAACCGGCGCACGCGACGCGTTTCATGGAATTGGTTCGCGGCGCGCAAACTTCCGATGAAACGTTGCAAGTCACCGCCGCGATGGCGCGTCGGCTGGGGAAAGAGCCGTGTATCTGCCAGAAAGATATTCCCGGTTTTAT
>JAQGOW010000086.1 GCA_028293405.1 Verrucomicrobiales bacterium | reverse complement strand
GTATAAATACACGCTCACCGGTTTTGCCGGACTCGCGTTGAGAGCGGGCTTCGAGTTCGTGAAAAGTTGGGAAGACCCAAATCAACTATTCAGCGTATTGTTTTTGCAGGTCCGACCCGCACCGACCACGCGCGACAAACATTCCGCAACTTTGAAGAAAGCAGCTGAGGAATTTTGCTCAACCTCGTGACCATGAACGCCACTCCATGATCCACTTGCGCCATGCCGGCAAGACCTTTGGAAACGCAGTAGCCCTCCACCCCACCGACCTCGAAATCCCCTCGCACAAAACCACCGTCCTCATCGGCACAAGCGGCTCAGGGAAATCGACGATCCTGCGGCTCATCTCCGGACTAATAGAACCAACCACCGGATCCGTTGAAATCAACGGCGAGAAGCTCACTCGCCAAACCCTGCCCGAAATCCGCCGCCGCATGGGCTACGTCATCCAAAGCGGCGATCTCTTCCCACACCTTACCGCCCGTCAAAATGTCCTGCTCGTTGCGAAAGAATTGCGCCTGCCGTCGCACGAAATTGCCGCGCGCCTCGAAGAACTGTGCGCTCTGACAAAACTTTCGAACGACCTGCTCGACCACTATCCACTCGAACTCTCCGGCGGCGAGCAACGCCGTGTCAGCCTCATGCGCGCGCTTATGCTGAAACCTGATATCCTTCTGCTCGACGAACCCATGGGCGCTCTCGACCCAATGGTGCGTGCCGGCCTCATCACAGATTTGAAATCGCTATTCGAGCGCTTGAACACAACCGTGCTCCTCGTCACACACGATCTCGTCGAGGCCGCGCGACTTGGCGACCACATCGTTTTGCTAAAATCCGGACGAATCGTCCAGCAAGGTTCCTTTGCTGAATTCTCTTTGTACCCAGCCGAACCGTTCGTTTGCCAATTCTTCGACGCACAACTCGAGGGCGTGCCATCGTGAAAACCCCATTGTTCGCATTGGTATTTACGTCACTTCTGGCAAATTGCGCCACCTACGCCACCAACACAGAAATCGTCATCGGCTCCAAAAAATTCACCGAATCCTACGTCCTCGCCGAACTCGCCAAACGCAGCCTGCAACAAGCCGGGTTTCGTGTGGACCATCATCAAGGAATGGGCGGAACAATCATCCTGTGGGAGGCATTGAAACAAGGTTCGATCGCAGCCTATCCCGACTACACCGGAACCATTCAGCAGGAAATCTTGAAACGTCCCATTCCACCCACAGTCGCCGCGCTGCGCGAACGATTGGCCCAATACGGGATCGGCATCACCGAAGAACTCGGCTTCAACAACACCTACGGTCTCGTGATGACGAAAGCCCGCGCGAACGAACTCGGCATCCGAAAAATCAGCGACCTTGCCAAACATCCCGATCTCAAGCTCGGCCTCACCCACGAATTCCTTGGCCGCCACGACGGCTGGAACCCTCTAACAAAACGATACGGCCTTAACATACCGAACGTCCAAGGTGTCGATCATTCCTTGGGCTACGTTGCATTGCTCGACGGTGAGATCGACCTCAAAGACGCTTACACCACCGACGCAAAAATCGGCGAAAATAATCTCGTCGTATTACAAGACGATTTAAAATTCTTCCCGCAATACCACGCCGTATTCCTCTACCGCCTCGACACTCCACCCAGTGCAATCAAAGCGTTGCGAGGTCTTGAAGGCACACTCGACGAAGCCAAAATGATCCACCTCAACCAAGTCGCCGAGCGCACAAAAAATTATTCAGTCGCCGCCGACGCTTATTTCGAAAACACCGGCCAAGCCACCACCACCAAGTCCGAATCATTCATGCACAAACTCACACGCTGGACACTTCGTCACCTCGAACTCGTCGGCCTATCCTTAGCCGCGGCCATCGTCATCGGCATCCCACTCGGCATCTATGCGAGCCGCCCAGGCTTCGTCAGCGAACTCATACTCGGAATTACCGGCCTCATCCAAACCGTCCCTGCCCTCGCATTACTCGCGCTGCTCGTTCCAATCCCTTTTTTCGGAATCCGTCCAATCACCGCCATCGTCGCACTTTTCCTTTACGGTCTATTGCCAATCGTCCGAAACACCGCCACCGGCCTGCGCGCCATCCCTCCGCAAATGCGCGAAGCCGCCGAAGTGCTCGGCTTAAATCCGCGAACGCGCCTCCTGAAAATATTCCTACCGCTCGCCTCCCCTTCAATCCTCGGCGGCATAAAAACCAGCACCATCATTAATATCGGTTCCGCCACCCTCGCCGCACTCATCGGTGCCGGCGGCCTTGGCGAACCGATCATCAGCGGCCTAAACCTCAACGACCACACCACAATTCTGGAAGGCGCCATCCCCGCCGCACTCATGGCCATCGCCGCCCAAGGATTATTCGTCATTCTAGATCGCCTGCTCATCCCCCGCGGCCTACAACTTCGGCCGGAATAACCAAATGCCCAACCGCGTTCCTTCAGGGCCTCCGTTTCGCTGTCGTTAGTTCCGGCCTCCTTGGTGCCCTTGTGTCTTGATGGTTAGTTTCTGCGTCTTTGCATTCATCTGTGCCATATCTTTCCACTCCTTGCGCAAAACCCTGTAACTTCCCCACCCCCTATGGCAGTCTGACAACTCATCAATATGCAACTACTCAAAAAAGCCCTCGTGCTGACCCTCGCATGTCTCGCCTGCGCTTCCACGCAAGCCGCGCAAAAAGGAAAACCAAACATCCTCTTCATCGTCGGGGACGACATGGGCTACAGCGACGTCGGCTTTCAAGGCTGCAAAGACATCCCCACGCCCAACCTCGACAAACTCGCCGCGTCCGGCGTCCGTTTCACCAGCGGCTACGTCTCCGCGCCCTACTGCTCCCCTTCGCGCGCCGGCATGTTGACCGGTCGATACCAGGAAAAATTCGGCCACGAATTCAACCCCTCCAGTCCCGGCAGCGGCTTGCCGACCAACCAGGTCACCATCGCCGATCGCCTCAAAAAAGTCGGCTACCACACCGGGCTCGTCGGCAAATGGCATGAAGGCAACGAAGCATGGTTCCATCCGCAAAAACGCGGCTTCGACGAATTCTTCGGCTTCCTCGGCGGCTCACACAGTTACTTAAAATGGAACGGCATGTTGCGCGGCACCGAACCCGTCAGCGGAGAAGAATATTTCACCGACGCCTTTGGCCGCGAAGCCTCCAGCTACATCGAGAAAAACAAAAACGAACCATGGTTCCTCTACCTCGCCTTCAACGCCGTCCACACACCTATGGACGCCACCGAAGATCGAATCAAACTCTTCGCCAAAATCGATGACACCAAACGCCGCACCTACGCCGCCATGATGTATGCCATGGATCAAAACATCGGCCGCGTCCTCGCGAAATTGGAAGAAACGGGTCAGGCCGAAAACACCTACGTCATTTTCTTTGCTGACAACGGCGGCCCCGTCATGCCGGGCACCACCATGAACGCCTCCCACAACGATCCGCTGCGCGGCGGCAAACGCACCACTCTCGAAGGCGGCATTCGCGTCCCATTCATCGTCTCCTGGAAAAACCACCTCAAACCCGCCGTTTACGACAACATGGCTTTCACCTTGGACATGACCGCCACCGCCCTGAAAATCGCTGGGGCCGACACCAAAAACCTCGACGGCGTCAACCTCATGCCCTACGTCACCGGCAAAAATAACGGCCAACCTCACGATGTCCTCTACTGGCGTTTCGGCGATCAAATGGCCATTCGCATTGGCGATTACAAACTCGTCCGCTACGACCAAAACGCCGACCTCAAAGTCGGCAGGAAACTGCCAGCCGTCGGCCCGTTCCTCTACAACCTGAAAACCGACATTGGCGAAACCAAAGACCTCTCCAAAGAAATGCCCGACAAACTTCACGAACTGCAAGCCAAGTGGGACCAATGGAACAAGACCTTGGCCAAGCCGGCGTGGGGCTACGGCAAAGGCGACAGCGACGGTGATCCAAAACAGCCGAAGAAAAAGAAGAAAAAAGACGCCCCCAGCGTCTAGGTAATCAATAACCGCAGGAACTTCGCCTCCAGTGGGTAATTCGGGAATACTGGATTCGCTGACGTAATCGACGG
>JAQGOW010000637.1 GCA_028293405.1 Verrucomicrobiales bacterium | reverse complement strand
TTCCGTCGGCTAAGGCGGTGAAGTAAGGTTTATAAAATCCATAGGCGATGCTGTAGGCGTTTTCGTCATAATCATTTTCCGTGCAATACATCAGAAAAACCACGCGCGGTTTGAACTTATCGAAAATCTTTTGCAGCAATAAATACTCCTGGTCATTGCCATAACCGCTCACGCCGCAGTTATACACCGTCCATTCCGGGTGCTTCACCTGAAGCTTGTCCGTAAACCGCTCCGGCGCTTCCGCGTCATAACCCCACACAAACGAATCACCCAAAAACAAAACCGCTGGATTTGTGCTGCTGACAAACTCGCGGTCCCTGAACCCATCGCTGTTGTGCTTGGCCGTGATTGGACGCGATGCGTTGATCGCCGTTTCAGTGTTCGGTTTTGGAAACCAACCAAGCTCCGGATCGTAGTGATAAGCCAGGCTGCGCTCATCTTCGATCACCTTCAACCGCGCCTTGAAAAAAACCCTCAAACAAATTTCCCCGACGACCATCGCGATCACCAGTGCGATACAAACCGCAACCAACTTGAATGCTTTTTCACGACGCATGGCGAACAACCTTTCTATAATTCTCGGTACGGTTGTTTCGCCTCATAAAGCTTCAAACGCGTCCGAAGTTCTTCAGGAAGTCCGACGATTCCTAAAGTTTGAGCCTTCTGGATGGCATCGCGAATCGTGGTAGACGCCTCATCAAAACGGCCGGCTTCGGCGTAAGCCGCCGCCAGTGTGTCGAGAATGCCAGGACGACTATGATGTGTCAGTTCAACGGCGCGCGTCGCAAATTCCACCGCTTTGGAGCCATCGCGCAATTTCGCATCCGCTTGCGTTGCCAGCGCCCAGGCTAAATCGTTCAGCGCATCGACCAAATCCGGTTTCACTCGCACCGCTTGATCAAACGCCGCAATAGCTCCGGCCACGTCATGCCGATCATTGAGCAATTGGCCTAATTGATACTGCGCATCGGCTATCTCAGGACGGTTTCGCAAAGCAAACTGGTAATGCTCAATCGCTTCATCCTTGCTACCTTTTTGCGCCAGCAGCTTGCCGAGTTTAAGATGGCACAGCGTTGCCTTGGGCTCAGCGTTCACCGCAGCCCGATAATTTTTCTCCGCCTCTTCCAATTGACGTTGAGCGACCAGAATATCGCCGAGCCGCATATAGGCGCCGCTGTATTTTGGATTCATCGCCAGCGTGCGTTCGAAGTGGTACCTCGCCCCATCCAGGTCACGTTTTTCCAGCAGCGAAAGTCCCATAAAATATTCTGAGATATCGTTGTCTGGCGTCACCGCCAGGATACGACGAAAGAGCGTTTCGGAATCTTTCCAGTACCGCAACTGGTGTGTTGACATCCCGGCGAACCCCAAAGCGGCCACACATAAAACACTCAGCGCCATTTTCGCCACTCGAACCGGCAGTTGAAACACAGCCCAAACCACAACGACGAACAGCCCGATATGCGGAAGGTAAGTATATCGATCGGCCATCGCTTGCATCGCCACTTGAGAAATGCCGATCACAGGGAATAACAATCCTGCGAACCAAAACCAGCCCACAAGAACCCACGGACGCCGGCGCACCATCGCAACAGCCAACGCCGAGATCCCCGCAAACAGCAGAACCGCCAGCACGACCTGTGGCGTCGTCCATTTTTGCATGGGATAATAAGCGGAAAGCGAATCCGGCCAGACCGTCTTGGAGAGATAGCGAGCATACGACACAAACGCGTTCGCTACACGAGGCGCGAGCGGTAAAGTGGCAAAGTCCACCACCAACGAATCCTTCTTTTGTGCGAAGTACGTGATGACCGAAAAAATTCCCGACAACACAAAAAATGGAACTTTCTCCAACACCAAACTGCGAAAACTGAAGTCCTTACGCAATCGGTTGAGCGGCCACAGGTCAAGTAACAGCAGCAGGCACGGCAAAGTCACGAGCATCGGCTTTGCCAGCAACCCGAGCACAAACACCACCAACGTGATCACATACCATTTCCAACGTCCAGATTCCGTCTCCCTCTCCTCCACCGAAGGACTGGGCTGGGGAGAGGAGGCTGTTTGCTCGTTTTCGGGATTTGGAGCTTGGGATTTCTCTGGAGCTTGGAGACTGGTGCTAGGTGCTTTCTGCACAAACCGCGTATACGCCCATAAAGTCAGCAAAAAGAAAAACCCGCTCAAAACATCCTTCCGCTCCGCCACCCACGCCACCGATTCCACGCGCAACGGATGCAACCCAAACAACGCCGCGATCAGCGCACTCGGCCACAAATTCGACTTCCAACCCTGCGGAACCGGCAGCATTCGCAGCAACAAACCAAAAAGCAGCACCGTATTCGCCATGTGCAACGCCACATTCGTGAGATGATGCCCGCCGGGATTCGAACCGAAAAACTGATGGTCCATCGCATGCGACAACATCGTGAGCGGATACCAATTCCCCGCGACAATGTGCCTGAACGCCCAACGAACAGTGTGCCACGACAACCCGTTTACGACCCCGGAATTCTGCGGGTGTTCACTATCCGCAATGATGACAAACCCGCAATCGCGCACAGGCAGGTACACCACGGCTACCGCGGCGAGCAGTAACATAGCGACAAGGACGCGCTGGAATTTGGCGTTCATTGGGGTAACCCTGTTTTATCACGTCCATCCGCTGCTTCGCAAGTATTTCGACAAACCCGATTCACTGACCCGGCGAGCCGTCATCTTTTCACTTCGAAACATTTCAACACCGTGTAACGTCAAACACACCATTATGATGAATCATTTCAATCTCCGACAAATCGCCATGGCCGGATGCTGCGTGCTCACTGCACTGATCACCGCCACCACAGCTCATTCCCAAACCGGCGACGAAATCATCGTCTGCGGCGAACGATTCCACACCGGCGTGCCCATTGTCCTTTGGACCGATCAAGGCGGCTACGATTTCCATTACACCAAAGCCCCCGTCGGCACGCCCGAGGAACGCAAGCCCACCCGCGTGCGCCAGTCGCCATTGACCGATGAACAAATCGCTCATGTTCGTAGCGAGGGTTGGACGCCTGAACTGCTGCGCTCGAATGTCGACCAATTCGTCATCCACTATTCCGTCGACCCAACCAGTCGCGACACCTTCAACACCCTCTTTAAACGCCATCTCGCCGTCCAATTCATGCTCGACCTCGACGGCACCATTTATCAAACGATGGACGCGCAGGAAGAAGCCGCGCACGCCACCAAAGCAAACGGCCGCTCCGTCGGCATCGAAATCGCCAACCTCGGCGCGCGCCTCGGCAGCGACGTCGCCCAATTGAACGAATGGTATAAAAGAGATGCCACCGGCCAAACTGTCATCCAGGTTCCTACTCAACTTACCGACAAAGACGGCCACACAACCCCATACACCAGCGGCATCCGCACCAAAGATTTCCATGGCCGCCCTGCCCGCCCGCAACTCATCAAAGCCATCGTGCAAGGCAAGCTCTACGAACAATACGACCTCACCCCGGAACAATACAAAGCGCTGACGCACCTCACCGCCGCCTTGTGCACCGCCTTTCCAAAAATCACCTGCGATTACCCGCGCCAGAAACCCGCGTTCGGCGCTCCCTCCGGACAGATAATTAAAACCGGCCCCGCCGCTCAACCAGCCGCGTTAGCGACAATGAATGAACCGGGCGCTTTAATCCCACACGTCCTCACCACAGAGCAATACGATGTCTACCAGGGCATTCTCGGCCACTACCACGTGCAACTCGACAAACAAGACCCCGGCCCCGCGTTTCAGTGGAACACCGTCATCGGCGGCGCACGAAAACTCATGACCCCGCAAGCGCTCGCCGCCAACGCCGCCTCCCGCGGCAAACCCGCTCGCTTCATCCCGAGCGTTCCCGCGCCGAAAAATGCTGCGAAGTAGTGGTCGGTAGAGACGGTTGCGTTGCGTCCACAACAGAGCCATGCTCGTAAGCAAGAGGTTGCAGCCTCCGACGTGAACAACTCACCTGTTTGACCTAGAAATAAACAATTCGCAACCTCACTTTAATTTTGACTTGCATAAAACGAAAGTTCGCTTTAGTTTTATTCAACAATGACGGATAAGCGCACCGACATCG
Organism: Verrucomicrobiales bacterium; assembly: GCA_028293405.1. GTDB lineage: Bacteria > Verrucomicrobiota > Verrucomicrobiia > Limisphaerales > Palsa-1400 > JAICXV01. The sequence continues at coordinate 1,118 of JAQGOW010000637.1, read as the reverse complement.
AACGCCCACTGTGGCTCGATCAACTTGAAGAAGAAGATCTCGCCTTCATCAAACGCTTTATCCTTCTCTCGGGTTCTCTGAAAGATTTGGGCGACATCTACAACGTCTCTTATCCCACGTTGCGCCTACGTCTGGACCGGCTTATCGAAAAAATCAAAATTCTCGACAGCCAAAAAATCGAAGATAATTTCGAACGCCTTCTCCGCGCCCAATTTGCCGCCGGCAAACTCGAAGCTAGCGCTTTCAAACAACTCCTCGCCACTTATCAACTTCAAAAGAAAAAGTCCGTATGAAAATCCACTTCGCTCTAGTTGCAATCATCACTCTCGCCGCCGCCGCGTCCGCGCAGGAAACCGTCGCCACACTAGATTGGAAAGCCATACAACAATCCGGCCAAGGCGCGACCTCTGGCACGGTCGTCACAACCAACGGCCAAACTTTTCTAAAAATCGCCTCGAATGACGCCGGTCTCGAAACGCGCCTACTCACAATCACCAACCCTCCAATTTCCAAACACCTCTACGCCATTACCGGCCAGATAAAATACGAGGGCGTCAGCGGTGACGGCTACCTCGAGATGTGGAGCTATTTCCCGCCCCTGAACGCCGGCATGCCGGAAGGAAAATTCTTCAGCCGCACCATGGCCCAATACGGCGAGATGAAAAAAATCAATGGAACCTCCGACTGGCGCGACTTCATCCTGCCCTTCAACAGCGAAGGCGCGAGCGGCGCTCCGACGCGTTTAGAAGTGAACATCGTCCTGCCCGGTAAAGGAAACGTCTACGTCGGCCCATTAAAACTTGTTCTCTACGAACCCAACCAACTAGGTGCCCTTGTGCGAGGCGGTTGGACGAACGGCATGGGCCCCGGGATCGGAATCATCGGCATGGCGCTCGTCGGTTGCATCGGTCTGTTCTTGGGATGGCTCGCCAAAAACGGTCGCGCCCGGACATTCGTGATCTTCGGTCTGCGCGCCCTTGCCGTTCTCGGAGTGTTACTAATCATCGCCGGACTCCTGGCACTCCTGCGAAAACAACCCTCCGCCCTCTGGCTTCCGATGCTCCTCTTCGGCACCCTGCTCACCGCCATCTTCTTCCAACTGCCGACAATCCAACGGC
>JAQGOW010000627.1 GCA_028293405.1 Verrucomicrobiales bacterium | reverse complement strand
AGCATACCCCGTGAAAAATCTTCACGGTGCTGATGAATATCTCGACGATGTGTTGGCGCTCTACAACGGCGGGAGAAAGCCGGGATACAACACTGGGTGGCCTACGCTTGATGAGTTCATGACCATTCGGCAAGGCGAACTATCGGTTGTCACGGGTATTCCATCATCGGGAAAATCTGAATTCGTTGACGCGCTGTGCATGAACCTCGCAATGGGTCATGGCTGGCGCTTCGGCGTGTGCAGTTTTGAAAATCCACCGGACGAACACTTAGCAAAACTTGCCGAGAAAAAAATAGGTATGCCGTTTTTCCAAGGCCCACTGCCTCGCATGTCGGAGGACATGGTGCGCGGCGCGGTCGATTGGTTGCGCGAAAGATTTTTTCTAATTCGCGCCGACGACGACGCGCCGACAATCGAAATGATTTTGACGGCCGCCCGTGCCGGCGTCATTCGTCACGGCATCAATGGGCTTGTAATCGATCCGTACAACGAAATTGAACACACCTTCGGAGCGGGGACAGAGACGCAATATATTTCTGCGATGCTGGCGAAGGTGCGCCGGTTCGCGCAAAATCACAGCGTGCATGTTTGGTTTGTGGCCCACCCTCAAAAGCCGTCTCGCAACAAAGACGGCGAGTATCCCGAACTAACGCTGTACGACATTGCAGGTGGCGCGCACTGGGCAAACAAAGCTGACCTGGGTATCGTCGTCAGTCGCGATTACACGGACGGCTCAAAACTCGTGACGATCAAAGTTAAAAAAGTTCGCTTCAAGGCTGTCGGCAAACCCGGCGAGGTCATGCTTGAATTTGATCGGGCTACCGGCGCATATACGGAACTTGTGCAGCGCCCAATGCGCCCGCGATATTCGGCTGACGAGTGACCGACAACCAACCCTAGGGAAGGGACGACGATGGACGACCCATACAAAATTGCCGCTCATTGCATCGAGACTGTGCGCTCGTTTCGGAACAACGATTGGGCTGTTGGATTTTATCAATCAGCCTTCGCTGAACTCGAAAGCTACGTCCGCAGGGGCGACCGCGATGGCGCGACGAAATATCTTGACCGCATTCGTCCGGCTCTCGGAATTCACCAGTGATCGACTGGGCCCCCTGCGCCAAAGACGCGATTAGCTGGAAGCACGCGCAAGTTCCAGACTGCGAAATGACGCGATATCTGCTCGCGTGCAAATTCGATGTTCAGCCGAAGCAATACGATTTCATTTCGTGTCCGGCCGATGACGTTGGCTTTGGAGGTTCACGAGGGGGGGCGAAGAGCTACGCCATCCTTGGCGATTGGCTTTGGCATGACAAGCAATACGGCGCGAACGCCATCGGGATTGTGTTTCGTCGCGAGAGAACGCAGCTAACAGAATTTATCGAAGTCGCCAAAAAAGTTTTCTCGATGGCCGAGGAAGGCAGCGGCGGAAAATGGAAGTGGCACGCGCTCGATAAGTTTTTTGAAAGCCCGAACGGCTCGCGGTTGTTGTTCGCGTACATCGACAAAGATTCCGACGCGGACAAATACCAGGGCCACGGCTACTCAAGAATTTATATCGAAGAACGCGGGACGTTTTCAAAAGTCGGCGTGCTGAACAAACTCCGCGCGACGTTGCGAAGCGGCTCCGGTGTTCCGTGTCAGATGAAATCAACGTTCAACCCTGGCGGTGTCGGGCATCAACACTGCAAGGAAGATTATCGGCTCTTCGACAAAATCCCGAAGGGCTACGACGTGTTTACGACCGACGAAGGCATAACGCGCGTTTTCATTCCGTCGAAACTTGCCGACAACAAATATCTCGGTGACGATTACGTGCGTTCACTGCGCGCCGCGTGCGCCGGCAACGATGCGTTGCTGCAAGCGTGGCTCGTCGGCGACTGGTCGATTATCGAAGGTGCTTTTTTTCACGCATGGAGTGGTGTGCATGTCATCGAAGAATTTTCAATTCCAGAAGGATGGCTTCTGTTTCGCAGCATGTGTTGGGGAAGTGCTCGCCCGCTATCCGTCGGGTGGTGGTGCGTCGTCGGAAACGATTATCCCGTGGGAGGCGGATTGGTCATTCCGCGTGGTTCCATCATTCGCTATCGCGAGTGGTACGCGACCAAAGCCCGAGGAACCAACGAAGGGCAAAAGCTAACCGCCGATCAAATCGCGGAAGGCATAAAGCAACGCGAAGTCGGGGAGCGGATTGTGTACGGCTCTGCGAGCCCGCAAATTTTTCTCGCCAAGGGCGGCCCGTCAATTGCCGAGCGCATGTCACGCATGGGAGTTTTCTTCATGCCGGGCGATGATGCGCGGGCAGCGAAGCATGGCCATTTGAGCGGCTGGGACGCGGTTAGGCAACGCCTAGTCGGTACGGACGGCCTACCCGCAATATATTGTTTCCAAACTTGCGCGGATAGTGTAAGAACCATTCCCGCGTTACAGCATGACCGCGATGACCCGGAGGAACTCGATGGCGAAAGTGAAGCCGCAGCAGCCCACGATTGGCGCTTCGCCTGCATGTCACGGCCTTGGGTTCCCCACGTTGCCCCGGTTCCAATCCCAGACCATTTCGGCTTTGTCGGCCAGCCGGACGGCTCTATGAAATCCACGCTGACATTCGCTCAAATCGTCGCGGCGAAAACCCGCGAACGCAAACGCGAGGAAGATTGATCCATGTCAGGCGTCGTTCCATTTTCCCCCGAACTTCCGAGCGTGATTCTTGCCAGCGGCACAAGTTCAACCTCCATCGCTCTCGGCAACAAAGCCGGCACGAGCGAGAGTGTGCCAACGCCGCAGGGTTATCCGACGTTCCCCGGTGGCTTCTCGGTGCAAGTCGTGAACTCGGGAACCGCGACGGTGCAAATCGCATTCGGTAGCGGCGCGGCGACGGCAACGAGCGCGTCAGGCGTTATGGTTCTCGGAAACACGACGCGCGTATTCGGCGTCAATCCGAACATCACTCACCTAGCGCAGATCGCCAGCGCGAGTGGAAACAACATCTACGCGACGGCCGGCCAAGGCGGAACCTAAGCCCCGATGGCCGAAGAACTTGGCCAAGCCCAAGACGTTCAATCGACGCAAGGCACGTATGAAACCCGCGCCGACGCCGGCAAAGGAAACGCGGGCGAAGTAACGCTCTGGCTCCAAGCTATCGAGCTTGCAACGAAGGAAGAAAGCGCGTGGAGAAAGCGCGCCGCAGAAACCATCGATATCTATCGCGATGCGACCGACCGCAAATCCAAGCGGTATAATATTCTCTACGCGAACACCGAAGTTTTATCGCAAGCGGTTTACAACTCGCGCGCATTGCCGGACGTGCGCGCCCGCTATCAGGAAGCTGACCCGGTTTCTGTGACGACTGCGCGAGTGCTGGAACGCGCCCTCGAATATTCCTGCGACGACAGCAACCACGACTTCGATAGCTGCATCAAAGCGGCGGTCAAAGATATTCTTTTGCCCGGCCGTTGCGTTGATCGCATTCGCTATGAACCAACGTTTGAAAAAAAGAACAAGCGCATTGCGCTCATCCCGCATCCGATGACCGGGCAACTAATGCGCGTCGATAGCGGCGAGTATCTCGACACGCAAGACTAATGGAAAACAGACGAGCGCGGATCGTATCTCGAAGGCGAGCCTTACGAGGAAATCGTTTACGAAGAAACGCATATCGAACATGTGC
>JAQGOW010000599.1 GCA_028293405.1 Verrucomicrobiales bacterium | reverse complement strand
ATAAAATCGCAAAATAAGGTATGATGATTTCGTAACGCAGTTTCAGCAACGCCCTCATAGCCCCTATCCCTCGTTCATGCGACCTTCACAGCGACTTTCAAAGGGAGGAACAATTTTATGCCGAAGCAAAACGAAAACACGTTGATCGTGGAACTCAAACAGGAACTCAAAACGCTGCAAAAGGGGTCGTTGATGGCGTCAAAGCTCGGCGACTACGCCCGAAGCGCCACCTTGGCCGCTCAAGCAGTTCAGGTCAGTAAAGCGATCGCCCGAGAAGAAGGCCTGCCACCCTTCGACTTCTTCACCGCCGACGACGAACTCGCTCTCTCTACGGTTTAAGTCTGTTCAAGAGCCGAGCACGTCAGCAAGCCGTGTTGGTCGTAACTAATTCCGTCTACTGTCGTGCCGGCGCTCTCCGACGCCTTGGTCGCGGTTGTTGCTCTGTTTTCTTCGAAACGCGGCGGTTGACGGTCGTCGCACCACGAAATTCAATCGTCCTACCCAAAGCGCGTCGATGCTCTTCGCCGCTCAGGACCAGGTTGCGGATTTGTCGAGGCAGGTGTTTCTTTTGCCACGCCCGCTCTTTCTCGACATCCATGCCGGCGAGTCCCGCAGCTCGCAACGCGTAGCCGACGCCAAAACAATGATCCGCCATATGGGCCGTCGCCACGGCGTGCCCTGCGCAACGTGCCGCAGCAATCGCAGCCGGATCTTTGCATGCGCGAGCGGCAGCGTGCGCAGCCACCGCGGCCTTCTGGCAATCACCCACTCTATTCTCCCCACGCGACCACGCCCGTGCCTGTTCCACCGCTTGGAACGGCCGCCGGTCTTTCTCGTTGGTCCAAACCGCCTCTAAAATATGCTCCGCGCAATCCGCCGCCCACCGCGTCAACAACCGATGATCGCGCATTGGCAAAAGACCGCCTCGATGTTCGGCAACAAAGTGTTTATCGCGCATTAACAAAAACTAACGCAGATTGGCAATCTACTGAATCGCCGAATGTCATTCGGCCCGCCAACGCGACGATTATTTTGTGCTGGGTTGCGTGGGGCCGCAGATCACATCGGTGGTTTTGAACCCGGCAGATCTGATGGCGCTGGAAACGTTTGCGTCGGGAATTAAGGGCATGATGACGCGGTAAAATCCAAGGACGCCGGCCAATCGGGTTGGGTCAGTCTCGGTGTATTTGACGGATGCGCCGTCGCTGGTAACAGACGCGATGTCAGCCCAGGCCGGGCTCTGCAAGGTCGGCGTGTATTGCAACGAATAAGTCGTGCCGGGTGTCGCGTAGAACAACATTTCAATCTGGTTGTTGAAACCGGTGCGGGTGAAGCTGGCGATGGCAAGGTTTTCGGTGGCGTTGTTGACCACGAGGAATTGCGCCATCGTGCCTTCGTCTTCGTGATTGACCATGTGACAGTGATACATGAACGGATTGTAAGCGCTGGCAAAGTGGTCGAATTTCGTAATGAAAGTGACGGCAGAATTTTGCTGCACGTAAACGGTGTCTTTCCATCCTTGTTCCCACGGTGGAATTCCATTCACCGCGCCTGAACCGCCAGTGCGCGAGATGATGTTGAACTGGATGTCGTGGATATGAAACGCGTGACTGAAAACGGAGTTGTTGGTGATGGTCCATTTTTCGACAGCGTTGAGGTTAATCGTTTGGTTGATCACGCTGGCGTTGAATGCAGTGCCGTCGAACGTGAAGACGCCGCCCGGCGGTGAACTGATTCGGATCGTGCGCGACCTCACGACATCGTTCGTGGTCCAAAATGTGTTCGTCGTCAAAACGACCGGCCGCGTGAGGACGGGATTGGCGGTTTGGTTCGTGACCACGATGTGGAGGAGTTTGAAATCTTTATTGTTAATCAAGCTGCCGAACTGCCCGGTGGTGAAGTTTTCGCCGCCGGGATACGCAGTGCTTAAAGGCGAGCCCAGTGACGCGCTCGAGTTGAACGAAATCATTTCGACCGCTGAACCGATGGCAAAAGCGGAGAGATTGAGGAGCAGTTCGGTGCGTTCGCCGGGGAGCAGGACGATCCGGGTAAGCGCGACCGGCGCATTGACGAGTCCGCCGTCGGTGCAGATTTGATAGAACGTAATGTTTCCAGAGCTGTTGGTGAATCCAATGTTGTAGGCGCGTTCGACTTCAGCGTTGAGGATGCGCAACCGGACGTATTGTTGAGGCAAGATGGCCTGGACGTTCGTGCCAGTGTTGTTCAAACCGCCGTTGACCAATTCGTAATCACCGTAGGCCGAACCTGCCGCGCCGTTGGTGACGTTGAATTGGTTTAGAAGACTTGCCGGAGTGGTGTAAAAGCGCCGACTCGTGAGAACAAGCGGGATGTCGTCCACCCCGTATGTGCGCGGGAGGTTGAGCGCAGATTCTTCGGCGTCTTTGATGATGATGAAACCACCGGCACCGTGACCAAGATGGTTTTGGGTGAGCATGTGCAGATGCGGGTGATACCAATACGTGGCGGCTTTGTTGAGCACGTAGAAACTCTGCGACCACGTTGTGCCCGGCGCGATCGTGTTGCGCGGACCGCCGTCCATGATCGCCGGCAGATGGATGCCGTGCCAATGCGTGGTGGTGGTGTCGGGCAAATTATTCGTGAGATGAATTTGCACGAAATCGCTATTGCTCATGATGAGCGTCGGGCCCCAGAAATCCGCGTCGTTGTAGGTGTAGGTAATCGTGTTCGTTCCGGGCAGATAAAATTTATTGGTGACGTGGAGGTTGAGGTTGAAGGTCGTCCCCGAAATTGCGGGCGGGATCCACAACGGCGTGTAGGTCTGTGCGTGCGCAGTGATCAGCGCAGCTAGAAAAAGGAGAGTTCCGAAAAGTTTTTTAGTCATCCAGTGCAGACAGACTACTCCGCTGAGGTAAAGAGTTTGTGTGGTGTTGACAGGAAAATTGTTAAGGAATTGTAAAGGCGCAACGCTGCCCTCGTAGCGCAGATTGGCGCAGATTGGCAATCTGCTGTATCGCCGAACAATCTACCGCCCGGCGGCCGCAGCAAAGATATTGGTCGACCAAGTCGGCGCGCGCGATTGGCCAATATAGTGGGGGTAAGAATCCAGCGACATCCAACACGAGATCGTCCCGTCAGCGGCCAGACCGATCAGCGTGCCGTTTTGGGAATTGATTGCGACCCAATCGGAGTAATGACTTGCGTGGGTGCATTCCTTAGTCCTGCCAAAAGATTTGTGAAGCAACCATGTGCCGTCGGTCTTTAAGCAAATTGTGGGGAGTTGGCCAGTCAACGTTTCCCAGTCATGATTGGTTCCCAACT
>JAQGOW010000583.1 GCA_028293405.1 Verrucomicrobiales bacterium | reverse complement strand
TGGCGGTTGGCGCGCGACGTGGCGCGGCGAAGGCGGCGGCGTCCTCATCAACCAATGCCTGCACCAACTCGACATGTTGCAATGGCTCCTCGGGATGCCGACGCGCGTGCGCAGTTTCGTGAAGCTTGGCCGTTTTCATAACATCGAAGTCGAAGATGACGTCACCGCCTACCTCGAGTTGAAGAACGGCGCCAACGGAGTCTTCATCACCACCACCGGCGAAGCGCCCGGAACCAACCGTTTCGAAATCGTCGGCACCATGGGCAAGCTCGTCCTCGAAAACGACAAGCTGAACTTCACGCGCAACGAAGTATCGATGACCGAGCAAAGTAAAAGTGCCAAGCTCGGTTTTCAAAAACCGGAAACGTGGAAAGTCGAAGTGCCCATCAGCGTCGAACCCGCGCAGCACGCGGTCTTAATGCAAAACTTCACCGACGCAATCCTCGACGGCACCCCTCTCATCTCTCCTGGCGAAGAAGGCCTCAACTCCATCGAACTCGCGAATGTCATGCTCTACTCGGGCCTCATCAACCAGACGGTCGAGATGCCCATGGACAGCGCCGCCTACGAAAAGAAACTGCAAGAGTTAATCGCCGGCTCGAAATTCGAGAAAAAAGTCGTTCAGATTTCGAACGAGGATTTCACATCGTCGTTCACGCGATAGACTTCACTTTGAGATTGCCTCACGCTCGTGGAGGCGCATTCTTCGTTCGTAGCAATATGTGACGGCAACCGGATCCAAGGTCCGGTTTTCGCACGTGGTTTATGAACATTTCGGCGACATCCGCCAACATCGCTTCGGGACTGGAAAGCCCTTCCGTCGACCCCGAAAAAATAATTCAAAGGATTTTCGCGCCCGCCCGGTCTTATTCAGTAACAGAAGGCCGCATGTGTGAACCGGATGAAGCTTTGGTTGCGCAAAGCCAACAGGGAGACCTTGCGGCATTCGAAAAGCTTATACGCAAGCATCAACGCATGATTCATTCGCTCACATTTCGGATGACTGGCTCAATGGCCGACGCGGAGGACCTCTCGCAGGAAACATTCGTGCGCGCGTATCGAAACCTCGCCGCCTATCGCGCCGATAGCAAATTTTCAACCTGGCTCTATCGCATCGCCATCAACGTCTGTCTCAATTGGCGCGATCGCGAAAGTGTCCGGGCGCAGACTAATCGTAATTGGACCGAGCATCAGGAGATCGAAACCGATGGCAGTTCCAATGGTGGCATTGAACAACTTAATGCGAAGCTACACGCCGCCTTGTTGAAGTTGCCGGCCAAACAACGGGCCGCCGTCATGCTCACAATGTATGACGGCATGAATCACGCCGAAGCAGCGCAAGTCCTCAACTGCTCGGAAACGACCGTCTCATGGCGCGTGTTCGCAGCCAAACGAAAGTTAAAACATTTGCTTTCGAGGACAGGAGAGCGGGAATGAAAGACGACCTCAAATCTCTCATTGAATCGCTGCACGTGCCCGGACGCGAAGGCGACTATTGGGACTCGTTCCCGAATCAGGTGCTGCGAGAATTGCGACGCCCGGTCATCGAACGCGCGCTTGAACCGAGTCGACTCACGCGCTACGGCTGGAACGCCGGATTCGCGCTTGGTTGCATCGCGGCGTGCTTCTGTTTGTGGCAGGCGTCGACGGGCCCGGTTTCCCATGTCATCGGTCGGCAGAAATCCGAGATTCGCCACGCCTTGCTTCATTTCCACGACAATGTGAACAAAGTCATGCGCGACGAACACGGGCTGCATCGCCTGATAGAGGAGGCTCAATGACCGCTTTTCAACCGGTGATCATTCCTGAATCTGTGCCGCCGGGAAATCAAGGTGAAGCCCCCAAAGTAGTCGAATCATTGATCCGTCAAGCGACCAATGTCGGCGCCAGCGATATTCATCTGCAAGCGCACGCCAAGGGAGTGACCGTTTCGTTTCGTTTCGATGGAGTGATAACTCCGGGCCCGGAGCTGCCGGCGGAAATTGCCGACCGGGTGTTTGGTCGCATCAAATTCCTCGCGCAATTAAAAACGTATCAGGATTCAATGCCGCAAGACGGCCGCATTGAAGCTCGACTCGTTCATTCACCAACGGATATTCGTGTCGCGACGTATCCCACAGTCACGGGTGAAAAAATCGTTTTACGCCTGTTCAACACTGGGCCAGGCAAGAGCGTCGAGCAATTGGGCTTTTCGAACGAAGTCGCCTCTGAGCTGGAAACATTCTTGCGCGAACCCGCGGGCATGCTTCTTTTGACCGGGCCCGCCGGCAGCGGAAAGACAACAACGATCTACGCGTGTCTGCGTGCCCTCGCCAAATCTGGCGATCGCCACGTCATCACCATTGAAGATCCCGTCGAACAAATCATTCCCGGCGTTATGCAAACCGAAGTCAACGAGGCGCGCGGGCTCGACTTCGCGAAAGCTGCCCGCCACTTACTTCGACAAGACCCGCAAGCGTTGATCATTGGTGAAATCCGCGACGAAGAAACCGCGAACATTGCCGTGCGCGCCGCGCTCACCGGCCACCTCGTAATTTCCACCTTGCACGCCGGTTCCTGCAACGGCGTCCTGGAACGACTGCTTGTGCTATGCACGGATCACTCGGCTGTCGCCGCATCGCTTTCGCTCGTCCTCAATCAACGCTTGATGCGAAAGCTCTGCACCGAATGCACGGGCAATGGTTGCGCGACATGTCTACAGACTGGCTATCAAGGGCGTGTGCCCGTCGTTGAATGTTTGCGGCTGACGAACGATTCGCGAGCGCGCATCCGCGCCAACGCATTGCAGGCAATCGCGCCAAAGCAAACACTCGAAGAATCCGCTCGCGCACTTATTCAACAAGGCGTCACCAATGCCGCCGAAAAACTTCGTATCCTGGGCCTATGAACTCCGACGCATTTGCTTTTTTTAACCAACAACTCGCAACGATGTTGCGTGACGGCATCCCACTCGAATCAGCGTTGCAACGGCTCACGACCGACATGCGTGTAGGCGCGTTGCGTTCTGAGCTCGAGCAATTGCAGGCGGATTTGGCGAGGGGAATTCCTTTGACCGAAGCCGTCGGCAACCGGCAGTTGCCTGAACTATACCGACGCATGCTTGCCGTCGGTGCGCAAAGCAACAACCTGCCTGCAATCCTGACGATGCTCGCCGACTATTATCAACGGCGAAACCTGGTCTGGACGAGGCTCAAAGGGTTGATGGTGTATCCGGCGATCGTTCTCGGTGGCGCGTTTTTGCTGTCGTGTTTCCTTGCAATTCTACTTGGGAACATGAACTCGTTTGTTACGGCAAATTTCTTTTGGCAACCCCCCCGTCAAAACGCCGCGTTTGCTGTTTGGTTTTCGCCGAGCCTTTTGGCGCTCGCGATTTTAGTCGCTTGCGTCATCGCTCTGACTCCCTCGATCCGACGCCGCTGCCGTTGGCGCATTGCGGCCTTTCGCGATGCCTCTCTAGCACAAACCGCCGCTGCCCTCTCGCTCATGCTCAAAAGCGGAGTGTCTTTGGATCAGGCGTTGCAGTTGCTCGAACAGATGGAAGGCTCAACTCCCGCCGGCGCCGAGATCACGACTTGGCGACAGCGCCTCGCGGCCGGCCATGCTCGTTTTCCGGAAATCGGTACAGGCGGAACAGTTTTCCCGCCGCTATTTGTTTGGACGGTGTCACAATCGCAGGAAAACCTTGCAGCCGGTTTTGATCGCGCCGCAGAGGTCTACCAAAGGCGCGCAACGTATCGTACTGACCTGCTGCTCTATTCTGCTTTGCCTTGTTCAATCATCGTTCTGGCACTGGTCATCATTTGGCAGATTCAACCGACCATCGCGGCATTCGTGGCCTTCATGAACGGTTTGAGCAAT
>JAQGOW010000579.1 GCA_028293405.1 Verrucomicrobiales bacterium | reverse complement strand
ATGCACAATGCCCAGCGGCTTGCCTTCCGCGTCGCTCTTGGAATGCGCATAAGCGAGCCCACGCGCGACGCGACTGACAATGAACACGGCCAGTTCAGAGGGCAACACGCGCTCCTTTTGTTTCAGATCCGAGGCGAACTGTTCGAGGTTAACGCCGTTAATTAGCTCCATGGAGATGAAGTAAAGTCCGCGCGCCTCCCCGAGGTGATAGGTCTGGACGATGTTGGTGTGGATCAAGTCAGCGACCAACTTGGCTTCGCCGATAAAATTATCGATGAACTGCTTTTGGTTCACGTAATTCTGGCGAATGACTTTCATCGCGACGCGTTTAACAAATTCACGCGCGCCGCGTTGCTCTGCTTCGTAAACGACGCCCATGCCGCCTTCGAAGATTTTTCGAACGATCTCGTAGCGAAATTCGTTCTGGATAGTGAACAGTCCGGCCACAGTTCGATGGTGAGAAAATGGCGCGGCAAGTCAAGCTTGGGCTGATTTGGGGACAGTCAACAAAACCTGAAAAAACGCTTGTAAATATTCAGAAAAAACGGATTTTTGTCGTTGCCTGACGCGTGGAATGCCTGTTTAAGTAGGCGCACGTGAGCGTCACGGTCAAAAAAACAAACTTAACCAATAGAACACATATGGCAAAAGCACTCTCTAAATCACAACTCGCGGCGGAAATCGCTACCAAGACTGGGTTGACGAAGAAAGCCGGCGCAGAAATTCTCGAGCACATTGCTACTCTCGCTTACAAGCACGCCAAGAACACCTTCACCCTGCCTGGCATCGGCAAGCTCGTGTTGGTGAACCGCAAGGCGCGTGTTGGCCGTAATCCCGCAACTGGCGCCACCATCCAAATCCCCGCCAAGAAAGTTGTGAAGTTCCGCGTTGCCAAAGCCGCTAAGGACGCGATCCTCGGCGCTCGTTAATTGTTTGTTTTTGCCCCTAAAGGCGCTCTGGTTTACCAGAGCGCCTTTTTTTGTTTTCTGATAGAGTCTGTGCGTCAGGAAAACGTAACATACAAATTACTTGACAGTCACTCGATGGACGCTATTCTCGGCAAACGCCAGCTCTTCACCGCCCTCACGGCCCTGTAGTTTTGGCCGTGCCGAATGAAGACCGTTTTCCCTCTCTATAACGGACCTCGACTCGGCGAAACCAAAAAAGCCACATGAACCCTGCAGCGCCCCTGTTGGCGCAATATTTTTCCATGGGCGCCCTTAATGCCGCCGTGATATGCGCCAGATCCGGCTGCGTCCAATCATGATCGCAAAAAAACTTTTCGCCGTTGTTATCGCCACATTCATGGCGATCAGCACTTGCATCGGTGGGGGCGTGTCGCCGGAGCAAATTGGGCTTCCAGTCGGAAAACCCGCGCCGCAATTCACACTCCGTGACCAAAACGGCAATGAGATTTCGTTGGCGGTGCTGCTGAAAAAGGGACCGGTTGCTGTTGTCTTCGTGCGCTCGGCCGATTGGTGCCTTTATTGCAAGATGCAGTTGGCGCAAATCCAGCGGAACCTCAAAGAAATCGAATCCACCGGCGGGCAAATCGTGAGTATCAGTTACGATTCGACCGAAAAAATCAGACGCTTCGCAGGGATGCGCAAAATCAGTTTTCCTCTTCTCTCGGACGCGGACAGCAAAACAATCGACGCGTATGCGATGCGTGACACAGATTCCGATAATGGGAGTTCCAACCACGGCACATTTATCGTCGATCAACAGGGACTCATTCGGGCAAAGCCGTTGGTATTGAATTTCTCCGACAGACCTGCAGTGGACGCGTTAGTGAATGCATTGAAAGCCGCGAAAAAGGAAAAATAATCATGAAGACCCCAATCCTCTATCTCACTCGTGCGCTCGCCCTTATCGTGATGAGCATTTTCGCGCCGCTAGCGCATGCGACGCTGTACGACGTGGTCAATGTCAGCGCCCTGCCCAACACGTTCGAGTGCTCGCTCGTCGCGACGCAAATGGACGTAACGATCAACGGAACGAACGTCCACGCCATGATTTACAAGGACATGTCACCCGGTGCGGCGGTGCTGTCGCCTGCTGGTGGCATTCCGATTGCGCGAATCAACGCGAACGTTGGCGACAGAATCATCTGTCACTTCACCAATAATCTATCGGCGGGTATCAATCCCGAAGGTGCCAGCGTCCACTGGCACGGACTTGAACTCGACAACGACAGCGACGGCACGGGTGTCACGCAGGATTCCGTTCTTCCGGGCCAGAACTACGTTTATCAATTCAATATATTCCGTCCCGGCCTCTACTGGTTTCATTCTCACATGATGCCCGGCAACGCGACTTTTGCCGGCATGTACGGCGCTCTCATAATTCCAAACACCAACGAGACTGCTCTGGTCTCGGCCGGGACCCTGCCCAACCCAACAAACACCTACACGCTCGTTATGAGCGACATTGATTTTAACCCAACCAACGGTGTTGTCTCACGGCAGATCAAAACTTCAATTCAAACGAACTGGTTTACGATCAATGACATCGTGATGAAATGCCACTTGTTCGAAACCGGCCAACCCGGCGGAGACAACGCGGCTTGCAGTTGGGCCGCCAGGCCGGGCAAAACGGTGCTGGTGAATGGACAGGCTCCCACCACTAATTCACCGACACAAACTCCCATTTACAACGTTCTGGCCGGCCAGCGCGTTCGGTTGCAATTGCTGAATGATGCCATTGCCCGCGACTTTCGTTTGCGGCTGCTCAATAACGGCTCCGGCGCAACCACCAATCTTTACCGCATCGGTGGCCAAGGTGGCCTCATCAATAACGTGCGTGTTGAGGGCGGAATCCAGGGATCGTGGGATACGGCGTA
>JAQGOW010000541.1 GCA_028293405.1 Verrucomicrobiales bacterium | reverse complement strand
GAAGTTACGAGGCTTCCGGCTGTGATCCAGGATCACTTGCTGATACAGCTCGTTTAATTCGTCCGTCATAACTCACTCACTTTGCAAAACGTTCGAGCAACACCTTGTCCAACTCCTCGCGGATTTGGGGCAGGCTGATGCGTTCGATGACTTCGCTCGCGAAAGCATAGATCAACATACGCCTAGCCATGGCTTTTGGAATACCGCGAGCTTGCAGGTAAAAAAGTGATTTTGCGTCGAGTTGCCCAATGGTCGCGCCGTGCGTGCATTTCACGTCGTCGGCAAAAATTTCCAATTGCGGCTTGGTGTCGATAACGGCGTCATCGGAAAGCAACAAGTTGCGATTGGTTTGTTTCGCATTGGTTTTCTGGGCGTCTTTGCGCACGAAAATTTTGCCGTTGAACACGCCGCGGGAGCGGTCGCTCAAGATGCCGTGATAATACTCGTGGCTTTCGCAATGCGGCTTGGCGTGGTCCATGACGGTGTGGTGATCGACCAATTGATCCCCGCGACCTAGATACAGGCCGTTCATGATGCAGTTGCAGCCCTTATCGCCGAGCACTGTTTGAATGGTGTTGCGAGCGAGGCGTGCGCCAGTCGAAATCGAGTGCGAGGTCCAAACGCTGCCCTTGGCTTGATGCGCCTGGAGGGTCGCGACGTGAAAAGCTTTTTCTGATTCGACCTGAAATTTTATGTGTTCGATCAAGGCTTCTTCGCCGAGAACGAGTTCGGTGACCGCGTTTGTCAGATACGGTTCGGCGGCGCCGTTGCCGAGCGAGACGTAGTGTTCGATGACTTTTGCCGAAGCACCGTCACCAGCAACAATCAAATTGCGCGGTTGGAAGATAGCGCCGGATTGCGGTTCGGTCACGACGTGCAGAATGTGAATCGGACGTTCCAACACGCGATGTGCGGGAACAGAAACGAACACACCATCATGGAACAACGCGGTGTTCAGGGCGGCGAAAGCATTGTGTTCGAAGCTCGCGTGGCGCGCGAGGTGGCGCTCGACCCAAGGCGAATTCAGCGCGTTGCGCATGCTCATCACATCGACGCCGTTGCCGGCGGCGTTGGATAGTTCAGGCGCGAAATGGCCATCAACAAATACGATGCGGCGCGTGTCCAGATCGCCGAAGGAAAATTGTTTCAGGTCGGCTTCGGTTAATTTGCGCGCTGGTTGTTCCGGCGTGTGCAGAGCTAACTCGAGAATCGGCGCGACATTCGTGAAGCGCCATTCTTCATCTTTGACGGTCGGGAAACCTTGCGAGATGAACTTGTGCAGCGCGGAGGCGCGAAGGACTTTGAGCCAAAGCGGATTGAGTTCCGCTGGCAACTGTTTGAAACAGTTCAGCAGCTTGTCGCTGTTGCCGTGCAGCGGATCGCGAACGGACGCGGGCGCGTATTGCCTGCGCGTGGGGGTGTTAACAACTTGCGCCATGTTACTTTACTCCTGCGCCTTCTAAAACCCAGTCGTAGCCGCGTTCTTCCAATTCGAATGCCAATTCTTTGCCGCCGGATTTGATGATCTGGCCATCGGCCAAGACGTGCACGTAATCGGGCACGATATAATTAAGCAAACGTTGGTAGTGCGTGATGACAATCGCCGAGTTATCGGGCCGGCGCAACTTGGTCACGCCGCCAGCGACGATTTTCAAGGCATCGATGTCGAGGCCCGAATCGGTTTCATCGAGAATCGCGAGCTTTGGTTCGAGCACTGCCATTTGGAAAATTTCGTTACGCTTCTTTTCGCCGCCGGAAAAGCCTTCGTTGACCGGACGATTGAGCAAGCTGGGATCGAGGTCGAGTAGTTTGATTTTCTGCTTCACGACGGCGAGGAATTCGACGGCATCCAGTTCAGGTTGGCCTTTGGCCTTGCGGCACTCATTCAGCGCGGCTTTCAAGAAATAGGTGCTGTTTACGCCCGGGATTTCGACCGGGTATTGGAACGCCAGAAAAATGCCTTGTTGGGCGCGTTCTTCAGGGGCCAGTTCGAGCAGGTCGTGGCCGTTATAGGTGACGGTGCCACTGGTGACTTCGAATTCAGGTTTGCCGGCGAGGACGGAGGCGAGGGTGCTTTTGCCGGAGCCGTTGGGCCCCATGACGGCGTGGACTTCGCCTGGCTTGACGGTCAGGTTCAGGTTTTTGAGGATTTCTTTGCCGTCAACACCGGCGCACAAATTGCGAATCTCGAGCATATAAAATAGAAATCGGACTAATTTAGTCCGCTTAAGCAATCTTAGGGTATGAGAGCGGCTTGTCAAACCTCTGGTCGGCTGAGGTTGACGCAGAAATGCGTTGGCAGTTCGCCCCAAAATGTTCCGTTAAAGGTGTATTTAGGTGTATCTAGGTGTATTTCGGTGGCTTTGGGTTGAGTGAAATGGGCGAAAAATGCCAAAAAACCGCGAAATGGGTGACAAATACTTCAAATATTTCAACTTTCATCCAACCAGGGTAGCAAGGTCACTTGGACAAAGGCTGTCCAAGTGAAATCATTTTTTACATGGGCTTAACAATTTTGTGGTTGGCCGCTCACGTAGACTTAACATTGGCATGGTCTAGTAAAGGTATGAAACAGGTCATCATCGCGGTCGGGTTGGGGTTGGTCGTCGGGACGAATGTGGTCGCGAGCGATGCGCGAGTGGAGAGTTGGTATACGAAAGATTCCGACAAATTCGCGCGGTTGTATCGGAATACAGCGGATCAGCGTGTCGGGACTGCCGTGACAACTTGGAATCACGGGCCGGGTGTGCAATCCACGCCGGTGCTGGCGGGGGTTCATGACGTGAGCTATTCGCAGGATTGGATTTATATTCATACGAGCGGGCTGGCCAGTTATGTGATGGGGCCTTGGTATAATGATGTGGCGAAAACGCGGATGTTTCCCAGCTATCCGGCCGACACAAAAACGACCTATCGGATTCCGCGCACTCCGATCGTTTCCACGAACAAGTCTCTCACGGGTTTGGGGCCGATTGGATATTTTGTGAATGGGGTGGCGCTGTTTGATAATCGCGATGCTTTTTCCTGGAACGGAAGGGCAGATGGACATGGGGAAGGCATTTGGAATCGTGACGCGTATGTGAATGAAGGCATCACGTTCGATAGCGGCATGGCGCATCAGGCGCGGATTGAATATCACTACCACGCCAATCCGATTGCGCTGCGCTATCAATTGGATGACCACGTTAATTTTGACGCGAAGAATAATCGGTATCACGAAAGCTCCACTGCGCCGATACGCCATTCTCCAATTCTCGCGTGGGCACGCGATGGTTTGCCGATTTATGGGCCGTTCGGGTATTCGGAACCACTGAACAGCAAAAGCGCGTTGCGACCCATGGTGTCGGGTTATGTCATTCGCGATGGTCGGAATGGAACGAAAAACCTCGCGCTCACCGGACGCACGTCGCTGCCGAAATGGGCGGAGCGGGCTTATCACATGGCTGGTCCTTTGCGAACCAGTGAATTTGGACCTAACGTCACCGCATCGGCGGCGTTCGGACGGTACATCGAGGACAATGATTATCTTGGTGACCTTGGTAAAAAGCAGGGCGTCGATTTTGATTTGGACGAATACAACGCGCGCTATTGCGTAACGCCGGAATTTCCGGATGGCACTTGGGCTTACTTTGTTGCCATCGATCGCGATGGCAATCCTGCGTTCCCATACAATATCGGACACAGCTTTATTGGTACGCCCAAAGGTGGACAGGTGCGCAGTGTCGATGAAGCTGTGACCACCGCTTTTTCCGTCGGCAATCGTTCGCACGCTTCTGCGCAATCGACCGAAAACGACACTGTCAGCTTGGTTTGGAATGCCTCAGATGGCGGCGCTTATCGGGTAAATCCCTGACAGTAATCCAGTAGTGCGATTGGCGTAAGACCTGCTGAAACATGGGTGTTAAAGTGGTATGCAAGATTGCGAACTCAATTCTCCGGTCTATCGCGGTGAACCGATAGATATCGAAAGTGTCCTTGGACGTATCGTTCGTGCTGCCCGGCCACCCTGGGTGCAGGACAACGTCAGCGTCAGCGATGAACGGCTTCCCCAACGCAGCACGGCTCTTGGCTATCGGCGCACGAGTCGGTTTGCGCATAAAAGAATTTATCTTTCTACCGGCATTCACGGCGACGAACCGGCAGGTCCTTTGGCCATCGCGCAATTGATGGAAGCGGGCGCGTTTACCGACCACTCTGAAGTTTGGATCTGCCCGTGCCTCAATCAGAGCGGTTTTGTACGCAACTCACGCAAGAACGAACGCGGTGTTGATCTCGATGCCGATTATCGCAAGCTCGAAACCGAAGAGGTTCGCACGCACGTTTCCTGGTTGAAGCGCAAACCGAATTTTGATCTGACGATTTGTTTGCACGAAGACCACGCGACAAAAGGTTTTTACGTTTGGGAATCCAACCCGGACGATATCGCGTCGCCGGCGCGGAAAATAATCAGTCGCGTTGCTGGCGTGTGCCCGATCGATCGCTCGGACGAGATTCACAATATGCCGGCCGACAATGGTGTGG
>JAQGOW010000157.1 GCA_028293405.1 Verrucomicrobiales bacterium | reverse complement strand
GCGACGACGGCGGTCGGATTGTTGCTCAAGGAACACCGGAAGACGTCGCGCAAATTCCGGGGAGTTACACTGGTAATTTTCTCGCAACAGTTCTCGCGACGCGCAAAACATAAAACCATTGTGTTTTGCGCCGTTCACTGTTTAATCACCGCCTGTCTTTGTGGAGACCCAGTATAAAATCATTGGAGGGGATGGACGCGAATACGGACCCGCGACAATCGACGAGTTAAAATCGTGGATTAAGGACGGTCGCGTCGCCGGTGCAACTCCAATCTGGCGCAGTGACACGGGGCTTTGGTCGCCGGCAGCTCAATTCGCCGAGATCCGTGGCGAACTGACGCAGGTGATTGCCGCTGCCGGATTGGCTGCGGTGAATGCGGCGCGGCCGGTTGGTTTTTGGGCGCGGCTGGGCGCGTATCTGGTCGATCGCATCATTCTTTCGATCGTGTGCGGTTTCATTTGGGAAACGATCGTCTCAGCGATGGGTTGGAAATTTCCGCCCCCACCTCAAAACGTTCAAACCGTCCAGGATATACTCGCCTACTTTCAAAGCCTTGGACCGCTGCTCGCGTATCAGATGCTCGTCGTTTTTGCCTGCGGATTTTTCTACGAAGTTATTTTCAACGGCAGCTTCGGAGCGACTCTCGGCAAAATGGCGATTGGCGCGCGCATCGTTCGCGTTGATGGCTCGCGCATCGGCTATGGTATTGCGGCTGCGCGCTGGTTAGCGGAGCGCCTGAGTGACATCACTTGTGGCGTAGGCTATCTTTTGGTCGCGTTTCGTGATGACAAACGGGCGTTGCACGACCTGATTGTCGGCACGCGAGTGATTTTCGTAAGACGATGAATTGGACACCAAATCGGCGAATGGCAGCCATTGCCATTGTGATCTTCGCGCTGGATCAGTTGACGAAATTTTTGGCGCTACAATATCTCGGCCCTGTTCAGGGCGGCGTCTCGCGAGAACACGTGGTGCTGGATGGGTTTTTCAAATTGGTGCTTTGGGGAAACACCGGCGCCGCCTGGAGCTTGTTCCACGATAGCAATGAAGCGCTCGCGATTGTCTCGTTGATTGCGTTGCTCGCGTTGTTTATTTGGCGCAATAAATTCGATACGACGACATGGCTCGGCCAACTGTCGCTCGGACTAATCTTCGGCGGCATTATTGGAAATCTTTTCGATCGACTCGATCCGCATCGTGCGCAGGTCATCGATTTTTTGCGGTTTTATTTGCGCAAACGCAGCGGGGAGGAAGTTGGATTTCCTGCGTTCAATATTGCCGATAGCGCGATCTGTGTCGGTGTCGGGTTGTTGATCATACTTTCCTGGAAGCGCGACGCCGAGACGAAGAACGCGCACATCGCGGGCGCGGCCCAACAGTGAACAGTTTTGTCTGTTTACTGATTGTCGCCTACTGTTTACTCCCTCTCGATGTCCCGTGATGCCACAATCGTGATCGAAGATTCGCTCCCGGATGAGCGGTTGGATACGTTTCTCAAAACCAAGTTCCCCGCCGTTTCGCGCGGCAGTTTGCAGCGCTTGATGGAGGAGGGGCACATTCTCGTCGACGGCAAAAAAACCAAGCCGAACCATTCTCCGCGCGCGGGTGAATCGATTTCAATCCATTGGCCAGAACCGCGTCCCGCCGAAGCGCAACCGCAAGACATCCCGCTCGATGTTCTTTTCGAGGACAAAGATTTTCTCGTGATCAATAAAGAGCCGGGGGTTGTAGTGCATCCGGCCGCCGGGCACGAGACCGACACTCTGGTTAACGCATTATTGCATCATTGCGCAGGAGAACTGAGCGGCATCGGTGGTGTGGCGCGACCGGGAATTGTTCATCGCTTAGACAAAGAGACGAGCGGCTGTTTGGTCGTGGCGAAAAACGACAAAGCACATCTGGCATTGGCGGAACAATTTGCCGGACGGTCCTTGGAGAAAACTTATCAAGCATTGCTTTGTGGCGTGTTGCCGAAGGACACCGGCGATATCCAGGTGGCGATTGCGCGTCATCCAACGCATCGCAAACGCATGGCGGCGATCGAAGATGGTCGCGACGCGCACACGTCGTATGAAGTTCTCGAACGCCTCAAGCATGTCACTTACGTCGAGGCGCAAATCCACACTGGGCGCACGCACCAGATTCGCGTGCACTTTGAGCATATCGGTTTTCCGGTCGTCGGCGATTTGGTTTATGGCATCCGCCGAAATGCGACCTTGTTGAAGGAGACCGGTTGCAAGGTGTCGCGCCAAATGCTGCATGCCATGCGTATTGTCCTGAAGCATCCGCGCACTGGTAAGCGGGTGAAATTCGAAGCGCCCATTCCCGCGGACTTCACTGCGGCGCTAAAATGTTTTCGCAAAGCGTCTAAGTAAATTTCGCCTAGGCAACTCACAACGCAGTGCTAAAATCTACAGCTCATGAGCAAGCTGACGCGACATTGCCATAAGTGCGGTTGGGAATGGACCATCGCCGGACAACCCGGACGCAGTGAAACCTGTCACCAGTGCGGTTCCGATATGCGTGTTTGCCTCAACTGCGCCGCTTACGACGCGCGCGTGGCCCAACAATGCCGAGACCGGCGCGCCGACCCGGTGCAGGAAAAGCACGCTGGAAATTTTTGCGAATACTTCGATTTTCTGAAACGCGTTTTCGTCTCGAAGGATCAACCGAATTCACGGGAAACGGCTGCGCGCGATCAGTTGAAAAAATTGTTCGGCGACTGATTAAGCAAAGAGCGCTTTCAACTTATCCATCGTGACTTCGGTGAGCCGATGCACGACAAGGTTTGCGTCGGACAAAGTTTCCGCCGGATGCGTCGTCGCAACGCCAACCACTTTCATCCCGGCGCTTCGTGCCGCTTCCAAACCCACGTGCGCATCTTCAAACACAACGCATCGATCCGGCGCGGCTCCGAGGCGTGCGCCCGCCAGTTGAAACACTTCCGGATCCGGTTTGCCGCGATGCACGTCTTCGCCGCAAATAATCGTGTTGAAATATTTTGCGACGCCGATCGCTTCGATAATGCACGTGATATTCTCGCGGGCGCTGGAGGAACCGACGGCGCAGGGAATCGATGCGACGCGTAGTTGTTCCAGCAAATCGTGGACGCCGGGCAGGGCCTCGATGCCGTTTTTCTTAATGTGCTCGCGATAGATTGCTTCTTTGCGCCGAGCAATCGT
This sequence comes from Verrucomicrobiales bacterium, assembly GCA_028293405.1. Classification (GTDB taxonomy): domain Bacteria; phylum Verrucomicrobiota; class Verrucomicrobiia; order Limisphaerales; family Palsa-1400; genus JAICXV01. Next base: position 6,436 of record JAQGOW010000157.1, on the reverse strand, counting down.
GGCGACTTCTGCAGCGTCACTCGCCCAGCGGAGAAGTTCCGGAATAATTTTTTCGTTCTTCATCCCGAAACTCTTCTTGAAAAATCCCTCAGGCAACTCGCGACCAAGTTCCTTGGCGATCTGCTGCCAACTAATCTCGTGTTGTCGGGAGGAGTCGATGATCACGCCGTCCCAATCAAAAATCGCTGCAAACATCATCCGAACATTGTAAGAGACCTTGCCGCGCTGCCCTAACATTTTCTGTGGAGCGTGCAAATTTTTCTCCTTTCGGTTTTCGCCGTTCGAACGTACTTCTCTGCTAATGGAAGAATCGGCGGCAGATCGCCTTTGGCGCGAGTACAACGGGGTGTTTGCGGATTTCGATGACCTTACCCTGGCGCGATGGCTGTCGCAGACGATGGGCCAGTTGCAAGGTCGCGCTTGGCGTTTTTCGCATCCGTTGATTGGCGCATTTCGCCTCGGTGCCGAGGTCGGGCACGATCGACAAATTTGGTTGAAACGGTTGGTCAGCGTTCCTGTCGCTTTTTATGAATCGTCCTGTTGCCGCGCGCCGATTGCCCCATTACTCACACGCGATGTTGTTGAGACGGGTTTGATCTGCCAGCACTGCTCCGAAACCGTCGTTGCCTTCGATGAATTTCCTTTGGAGTTGCAGGAAGCGGTAAAAAACTGGAGCGCCGAATACGCGCCTGTGCACGCGGTCGCGCATTGGGACGATCGCCAGCGTAAGACGGTGTCGAACTACGACAAAGCTTACGAGAACGCCGCGCAACAAGCTGAAAAACTTCTCGCCTTTACCGGAAACAAATTGGGCCCGCAATTTCTGGAGCACTATCCGATGATCATTTGGGAAGATCAGGATGAATGCCTCGAAGTAACGCCGGAGGACATCGAGCTGTGATCCGACGTCTGTTCCGCTGGGCGCTGTATCTCTTCATTATTTTCGTCGTGCTCGTCGTTGCGGGCATTCTGCTACTCGACACCATCGCTCGCGAAATTGCGCAAAACCGTATTCGCGCTGAAACCGGCATGGGCGTCAAAATCGGTAAGCTCTCGATCGGTTTGCTTTCGCCGACCGTGACGATTGAAAATTTCAAGATGTATAACACCGCGGAATTCGGCGGTTCGCAATGTCTCGACATTCCTGAACTGCACGTCGAGTACGACGTTCAGGCGGCCCGCGCGGGCAAACTCCACCTGCGCCTCGTGCGATTTAATATGGCGCAGGTGGACATTCTTCAGGACAAAAAAGGCCGCACCAACTTCGATCAATTGCAAAAGCGTAACGCAGCAGTTCTCGCCGGTAAACCACCCGCGAACACCAAGCCGGCGACAAGCCGTTCGGCTTTTCAATTTGCTGGCATCGACACCTTGAATCTCACACTGCAAAAAGCGCACTTTGCGACAATTGAAGCGCCGCGTCAGGAGCGCAACGTCAATTTTGGCATCAAGAACCAGATCTTCCACAACATCAAAACCGAAGGCGATTTGATGGGTTTGGCAGCGGTGATTTCATTGCGGATGGGCGCGTTGAGTGGCGGAGCGGACGGCGCGTTCGATGGTGCGTTAAAGGGATTGCTGCGTTAAATCAGGGCCGCCGCCCCGTGCAAATCGCGTAGTCATATGCGAAACTTGGGGATGAGTAAGACGGTGCGATTCGCCGAGTTGGTCAAAGCGGCGGGCAAACCTTATGTGGCGACGGTTTGGACCGATCGATGGACGACCGACATTTCAATCGCGCCGTTCGTGAAAATCGCGTGCTCACCGTTCATCAACCAATCGGAACGCACAAAAAAGATTTCGACGTCGTTGGGTTCAGTGAGGAAAAGAATGTTTCCTATTTGGTGTTTCCAAAGCGCCTCAGAGCGCAACCCGAGACGCAAGTGATCGGGATCAAATACGATCTGCTCGCGCCGGAACCAGTAGCTGATCCTCTTACGCGCACGCCTTCACCACTCGTTCGAAAGCGATTGCGCGATCGCTCGTCGGCCGTTCCAACCGAATCACCGATACGCATCGAGGAAACCGAATATACCGCAGTCGTGCGACGCACCGCGGTTTGGGAACGAGTCATCACCGTTCGCGCGAGCAACAAGGGCCAAGCCCGGCAAAGGGTAGGAACCGAAGCGAACTCGCAGACTTACGATTTGCACGATGCGGTTGTGCAAGACCATGTCCGGAGCATTCGGACTTCGCGATGACCGTCCCTTGCGCGATTTAAACCGCGATTTAATTTTAGGTAAGCCAATGAAACGCTCGCGGCAAAAATTTACAGACCTGCGTTCACCTTCGATTGCGCCGGTGGTGGAAAGAAACATTCAGGCTCTGCTCGCGAAACGACAGCGGGAGGAAAACAGGCTTCCGTGGTACGACAAACTCGCGACAGTGGTCACCGACTTCACGGGGAGCATTAATTTCGTAGCGATCCACCTCGTGATTTACGGATTGTGGATCGTCATCAATCTCGGGTGGATTGCGGTCGTGCCGCGTTTCGATCCGACATTTGTCGTCCTCGCGATGGTTGCCTCGGTCGAGGCCATATTCCTTTCGACGTTCATCCTCATGACCCAAAACCGCATGATGACCCAGGCCGATCAACGCGCCGATTTGAATCTGCAAATCAGTCTGTTAGCCGAACACGAGGTCACGCGCGTGCTCACACTGACAAAGGAGATCGCAAAGAAAGTCGGCGTCCAGGAATGCGATGAAGGTGAGCTGGAACAATTGGAGCACGACGTTGCGCCTGAGCAAATGCTCGAGGTCATCGAGGAGCGCGAGAAAGATTTCGAAAAGACGACCGATTAGGGTTCGTCAACGCGTTCGATGCGCAAAACACGCGGGCCTTCCCAACGGGCTTTGCGACATTCCTGGGCAAACGGTGCCCAATCATATTTCCAATCACCGGGAATTCGCGCAAACAAACTGCACTTGGTCGGAATGCCTTCGTGCTCGCGCAGAATAACGCCGCGACCGTAAACAACGACCACTTCACCGACCGGCTTCTTTCCACCAGCCGCGCCGAGGTTCGCTTCGTAGTAATAAAGCAGTTCGCCGGGCAGGGGAATCTGGACAAGATTTTGGCCGTCGAGCGGCTGCGGATTTTCAACCATCGCGAACACTTCCGCACCCGAATACATGCCGTGAATCACTTTTGATTCAATCGGCAACATGTCCCAAACCGCCTTGCAAACATTCGGCGCTTCGTCATCCAACATTTCGGCGATAACGGAAATGCCCGCATCTGGATAGGTCAAACGAATGTGACGGCGCGAAACTTTCATTGCGCGGCATCGTAGCGGGGGCGCGCGTATGATTTCAACCTTTGATAATTTTTTGGCGCTCGCGCATAATTGGCGCACGACAATGCCCTCCGAACCGCAAACATCCGTGCCCACGTCTACGACTGCTGCCGATGCTCAACCACAACTCCGCCGAGTTCTCGGTCTTTGGGACCTGGTCTTCTACGGCATCGTTTTGATCCAGCCCGTCGCTGCTGTCGGCATTTTCGGCATCGCGAACCAAAATTCAAAGGGCCACGTCACGACAACGATTCTCATCGCCATGGTTGCGATGATGTTCACCGCCGTGAGTTATGGTCGCATGGCCGCGCATTATCCCGTCGCGGGTTCCGCATATACATATGTAGGCCGCGCGTTAAATCCACATCTCGGATTCATTGTCGGTTGGGCGATGTTTTTAGACTACCTCATCATCCCGGTGATCAGCATCGCCTATGGCGCGATCAGTCTCATTCAACTTTTTCCCGAAACGATGAAAGCATGGGATAGCAAAATCCTCCAAACCTTGCACATCACCACAACACTCGCTGACCACTTGCAACCAACGTATATCATCACTGTTATCGTCCTGACGGCGTTGGTCACGTTTCTGAACATGCGTGGAATTCGCTGGGCCGCGCGCACAAACGAAATCCTCCTCGCGATCATGTCCATCGCCATCGTCATTTTCTTATTCGACGCTATCCGTTACCTCACGGGCCATAGCGGTGTTCAAAGCCTTTTTTCAACTCTGCCATTATACAATCCAAAGACGTTTCAGCTCGCTCCAGTGTGGACCGCAACGTCCATCGCGGCGCTGACCTATATCGGTTTCGACGGCATCACCACTCTTTCAGAAGAAACAAAAGACCCCAAAAAAACCGTGGCGCGCGCGACCGTTCTCGTGTGTTTGCTCACCGGTATCATTTGCGGCGCGCAGGTGTATTTGGCGCAATTGGTTTGGCCGGACTACACAACCTATTCCAGCGCTGACACAGCGTTTTTCGACGTCTGTGGAAAAGTCGGAGGTCTTTTTCTAAATCACATTTTTGCTGCCATCATGGTCGTCGCGTCCATCGGCAGCGCACTCGGTGGCCAGTTGGGAGCGGCGCGCGTTCTCTACGGCATGGGCCGCGATAACGCGTTGCCGAAAAAATTCTTTGGCCGCCTCGATCCGAAACGAAATTCGCCTACGTTCAACATTGTCTTGATTGGCGGCCTCGCGCTCACGATCGCAATTTGCCTCAGTTACGCCGAGGCCGTACCAATCCTCAACTTCGGTGCCTTCCTCGCCTTCATGGGGGTGAATGCTTCAGTGATTCGAGAGCTTGTTTTGCGCACGCCTGCGGGCCATCGCCGAAACTGGGTGTTCGACCTTATCCTGCCGTTCCTCGGCTTTGCGTTTTGTGCGGTGATTTGGGTTTACCTACCGCGCCAAGCCATGACCTACGGCGGAATTTGGTGCGCCTTGGGCATAGCTTACGCTGCCTACAAAACCCGCGGCTTTCGTCAAAAACCGGTCATGATCGACCTGAGTGGCGCGTAAGCTTTCGAATCAACTCAGCTTACCGTTCGTCTTTAATTGACGTCTATCGAGTAACTCGCAGATTGCTGTAATGACCCTCCTGCTAAAATTTGGAATGGCGCTGGGATTCGGACTCTTGATTCTCGCGCTGTTATGAAACAATTTCGCTACGCGCTCGATCCCCTCTGCCTCGCGTGCTGTGCGTTGTATGCGCTCAATCGATGGATTCTAAAGCCGCACGTCGACTCGGTATTCCTGCACGGTTACTTCAATGACATGCTTCTCATCCCGTGCGCGTTGCCAATTATTTTGTGGATGCAACGTAAAGTCGGCTTGCGCAAAACCGACGCGCCTCCCGACCTCGCTGAAATTCTGTTCCATCTAGTGGTTTGGTCCGTGTTATTCGAAGCAATCGGCCCGCACATTATGAACACGACCGGCGATATCTGGGACGTGGTCGTATATACAATCGGCGCGTTCGTTGCCTGGGTTTGGTGGAATCGCCGCGAATTGAAACCCGCACTCGCATGAGCTTCGATTTGCTCGCACCGCACTATCGCTGGATGGAAGCGGTTTTGGCCGGGAACAAATTGCAGCAATGTCGCGTCCATTGGTTGGACTCCGTTCGCGATTGCCGCCGAGTCTTGCTGGTCGGGGAGGGGAACGGACGCTTTCTCGAGGCATGCGCAAAAGCAATGCCCCTAGCGCAATTCACAGTCGTCGATGCGAGTATCGAAATGTTGCGCCAAGCGGAACGCCGTTGGACCAACGCGGGCGGTAACTCAAATCGCGCAAAATTCGTGCAAGCGACCTTGCCTGGATTGAACCTGCCGAAAGAGAGCTTCGACCTTGTCGTTACGAACTGTTTCCTCGATTGCTTCACTCCCGAACAGCTGGAACAAGTTGTTGCTGAAATCGCCGCCTGCACCACCGATTCAGCCGTCTGGATCGTCACTGATTTTGCCGTCCCACAGCGCGGCTTTGCAAAATGGCGCGCCAAAGCCGTTTTGCGCGCCGCTTACATGTTCTTTCGTCTGACCACTAGGATTACGGCGCTAGAAATTTGCCCGCCGGATGCGTCGCTCACAGCGGCAGGATTCGAACTCAAAGGCCGACACGAAGCCGACGCCGGTTTGATTTACAGCGCCAAGTGGCAGCGCACTAAACGTCTCCCTCGCGCAAAGCACACGGAGGCTCACCGCCATGATGACAACAGGGACACGCCGCATGAGTTTCCCAAAGCAACCGCAGACCTTCGAGCGTGAGCAGGGGATCGACCTTCGTGATCTCCGGAATTTTCGCGCTGATTAACTCCGCATAACCTCCTGTCGCAACAACCGGCAGCCGCTTCGCTTTCAATTGGTGTTTGAGTTCAGAAATCAAATTGCGAATTAATCCGCGATACCCATGCACCGCGCCGATGAGCATCGCTTCCTCGGTATTCTTGCCAATCACGGCGCGCGTTTCGCGAATTTTAATCTTCGGTAACAGCGCCGTTTTCTCGTGAAGATAATCGGTCATCACGCTCAATCCCGGAGCAATGATACCGCCGACGTAATCACCTTTTTTGTTAACGACGTCAAACGTCACCGCCGTCCCAAAATCAACAACAACGGCCGGAGCGCCAAAATGA
>JAQGOW010000154.1 GCA_028293405.1 Verrucomicrobiales bacterium | reverse complement strand
TCCAGGAAGCCAAAGCCAGGACCGCAAGAATCAAGATTCGCATGACAGGATTTTTCAATGCCTTAAAAGGGTTAGTCTGAGCAGTTATTATTCAATCATATTGCAGGGCAAAACACAAACGGTAAGTTTCGCAACCACTGGGTATTACGGCAATCCGCTACAGCCTTGGCGCCACAATCAAATGGAATGACTGCGGCGCCGTTGGATTCGCATTCTTTGGTAACAAAAATGGTAACGAAACGGTAACATTTTTTCCCCTTATGGCGACAACGGGTTGGCCGCGATCGTTGGAGGATGTGCTTCGGGTGCAGGAGGTTGTGGTGGTTTTTCCTCGGCACTTGCGGTCGCCGCCTTTTGTGGTTTCCCCCGAAGGGCGTCGACGGTGTTCTTGCGGAACTCACGGATTTCCTTGCGGACGAGAGCACTCGATTTGATGTAGTCAAAGTGGGAGCCAATCGTGAACTGTCGTTTGGCGATCGTGTCTTCCAGTTTCGTTTGTAAGTTGGCCAGGCGAATGGCTTCTACTTGAGGGGAAGCAAAGATTTTCTCAAAGATTGCATCCAGTTCGGCGGCGCGGAGCGAGCGGATTTCTGAATCGTGATCGTTGGCCCAGCGAAGCAGGGTTTGTTTGGAGACGTTCAGTTTTTGGGCGATGGCTTCGTAGGAGAGGCCTTCGACCCGGAGTTCGATGAATTTGTTTCTGGTTTCTTGTGTGTGCATAATGTTCTTTCGTTAATGTCTAGTGTAATAACTACATGACGTAGCGATATGTGTCAAGAGTGTAGTGTTTTTGGCCTCCTCTTCCTTGATTTTCTCCTCCAGAGGGAAAGAACGGAAAGAGTATTACTCAATTGGGTACAAAAAAGCGCCCTCGAGTGTTCGAGGGCGCTGGCGCTTTGTTTAGCGAGAGTGTTACGGGCTGAAGTTGGCGTTGATCACCGAGCCGTTCGTCGGGACGAAGGGGAGGGTGGGCAGGGTGCCGATGATGTTGCCGTTGCCGTCAGTCCAGTTGTTGAACGTTTTGCCGGTCTTGTGCGCCGCAGTGACTTTGAAGCCGATGCCAATGGGTAAGTTGTTCGCGCCTTGGACGGGTTTGATGCCGAACGTAGCGACACCGCTGACGGTGCCACTAGTGCTCGGGACAGCGTTGATCGTGACTGCTCCGTTGGTCAGGAAGTAATAGGTGCGGGCGCTGTTGTTCGTGTTTTTCAGACCAGCGGAATCGGTAACGGAAACGACGAAGGTGTTCGTGCCAGGGAGTAGGGCGACGCGATTGGTCCATGAGGCGGTTCCCGGCAGCATCACACCGGCCGAGTTAGTGCGGTGAACAAACGTGAGACTGTTGCTCAAGCTGTTGGGCGGAACGATGCGGAGAAGCGTCATATCCGTGATGAGGCCGTTATCCGTGCCTCTGCCGTCAATGTCGAGTTGAGGAGCAATATTGGTTTGGGTCACGCCGCCGCCGACGGACGCCGCGAGGCCGTTCGTAAATTTCAGGTTTGCCGAAGGATGCAAAATAACTGCAACGGGATTCCTGATGTCGCTGTCGACCGTAAGAATGCCCTTTGTGTTGAGACTGGTCGCGATCCGGCCGGACAAGTTGCTAAGGACGCATTGATACGTCGCAGCGTCCGGTAATTGAATGTTTTGAATCATCAGCACCGAACTGTTCGAGTTGTTGATAATGCTGATCTTGCCGCCCGCGAAAATGGGCGAGCCATTTTTTAGCCACTGAAAAGTGACGGGGCCGCCGAAATTCAACGAAGGGTCAAACGCCTGCTTCGGACTCGCGGTGACCTTAAACGAGGCGATGTTGCCAGCGGTCTTTTTGACATTCGCTGGTTGTACGCTCACCTGCGGCGGATATGCGACTGTGATCGCAACATGTGAACTTTCTTTGCTGCCAAGCGTGCCGGTGACTACACAATAATACGTGGCACCGCTCGTCGGGGTGATGGTTGGTAGGACCGTCGACGAATTGGTTTGGCGCGCAATGGCAACACCTTGTTTAAACCATTGATAGTGGAGTGTGCCGGTTCCGGCTGCGCCGACGCTCAAGGTCACAAGTTTCTGACCGGGGATGACGATTTGCGCGAGCGGTTGGACGTTGATCGCGGGGTCGATGATCGAAATGTTTGCGGCGTCGCTTGGGGTGGTTGTGCCAGCAGTGACGTCAACGGTGTATGCGCCTGCGTCGATATCGAGGACGCCGGATTTGGAGTAGGTCGAATTAGTTGCGTTAGCAATCGTCAGCCCGTCCTTTTTCCACTGATAGGTGGAGGTGTTAGGCGTGGCGGTCACAGACAAGCTCAGCGTTGTGCCGGCGTTGATGGTTTGCGATTGCGGTTGGATGGAAATGGTCGGGCCGCAAATTTGGACGTTCACGACGCGGTATTCGGTTCCGACGTTTCCGTGAGAGTCGGTGGCGTTGTAAGTGATAGTGTAAGCGCCTACGGTGTTGGCATCCACGCTGCCAGACGAAGTGACGGTGAGTGTGCCGTCGCAAGAGTCGGTGGCGGTGGCGCCTTGTTCGGTGTAAGAGGCGCCTTGGCAGATGTTGACCGGGGTAGTGCCGTTGAGCGAAATGTCCGGTGCGATGGTGTCGGTGACGGTGACTGTTGCGACGGAGCTGGTAATGGAGTTGCCGTAGACGTTGCTGACCACGACGGAGTAGCTTCCGGCGGATGCGAAGGAGTTGCTATTAAAACAAAGTGTAGCGTTGGTGGCACCACTGACGGCGGTCCCAGCCGGATTAGGAGTGTACCATTGATAGGTCAGGTTGGTGCTGCCGAGGGCGGTTACACTCAAGCAAGGAAATATGTCGCCACATTGCGCGGTGAAGCTCGTCGGCTGGGCGGTTATGATCGGATCGGCGACGTTGATTGTCGTGGTGTGACTGAGCGTGTCGCCGACGGAGTTGTGTGCGTTACAAGCGTAAACGCCCGCATCGCTTGCGAACACTCCGGTCAAAGTCAGGCTGCCAGTGGTTGCTCCGGAAATGGTCGCGCCGTTTGCATAAGTGCCGTCAGCGAGATTGCTCAGGCCCTTTTTCCATTGGTAAGTGATCGGCGTTGTGCCGGTGGACGCGGCGGTTAAGACAGTCGAATCGCCGGCGCTGACGTTCGATGTGGAATCAGTCGGGGGCGACGAGAAAACGGCGGCGATGTCGGTGACCGTGAGCCCAGCGGGTGAACTAGTGACGGAGCCGCCGGTAGCGGTGACGACGACAGTGTAAGCGGCAGCGTCTGATTGTTGCACGCCGGAGATGGTGACGGTCGAGGTGGTCGCGCCTGAAACAACTGCACCGCTACCTTGAGCGCCGTTGCTAAGAGGTGAACCGGCCTTTTTCCATTGATAAGTGATCGTGCCGGTGCCGTTCGCGCTCACGCTGAAGTTCGCTGTGCCGGTGGCGTTAACAGTCGTGCTCGCCGGTTGGCTGCTGATGAATGGATCATTGACACTGAGCGTCGCGCTGGAGCTCGTGAGGAACCCTTGTGAATTGGTGATGACAACGGAGTAGCTCGCCACGTCGGTAGCCGAGACACTCGACAAGGTGAGGTTGGCTGTGGTTGCGCCGGAAACGTTGCCGGTGTTGGCCAGGTTACCGCCGTTTTTGCGCCATTGATAAACGAGGCTTGTGCCGGTAGCGGACACGGAAAAGTTCGCCGTAGCGCCGAGGTTTTGAGTGGAGCTCACCGGTTGCGTGTTGATCACGATAGGCGTCGGTGTCACTTGATTGGCAATACCGGTCGCGGGTGGATTGGAACCTGCGTTGTCGAAGCCAGTGTTGGCGTCCGTGGTCAGAAACCGCAACGTGATGGTGGCCGACGGTGTGTCGCCGAACCATTTGGCACTGCCGTCGACGCCGACCGCGTCGGTATAAGTGCCGTAAGGAGTGTTTTGGCCGGGCGCGGTGGAGTTGAAGTTCAGCGTCGGATACCAATAAAGGCGCAGCGGGCTCGTCGAACTTATCGCGACGGTTGTGTTAACAAACGCGCTCAAGACTCCGGCGGTGTCGAAACCACCACCGTTCGCCGAGGAGAGATCCCATTTGGCGATGATGACATCGTCGCCGCTGACGAAATTGAGCGGCGTCGGCCCGTTAAAAGTCGCATCATTGGTGCTCGCCACCAACATGACCAGCCCGGTCGTAGGCATGGCATTTCCGTTGGCGTCTTTAAGCAAGTTGGCATCAATGGAGATGCTCAAGGCATGCGCGTTCCAGGTGAACGCAAGGGTGAGTGCAGTGAGTAGCAGACGGAGTCGGCGCATAAGCGTGTCGGGTGGGGCAGAATGGTGCATCTATATTATCTCAACCTCGCCAGCCAAACTTCGGCGTCCCCTAAATTGCCTTTTTTACGCAGAAGCAGAATCAGATTAAAGGGGCACGATTGAGATTTAATGTTTATAGGGAAAAGCTGTCAGACAGTCAATGAGTAAATCGCCCGATGTGCTTGACGCACCGGTCGTGTTTGTTGTTGGGATTGGGTTACTTACAACCAGAGACGACGGCAGGCAGGCAAAACATCCAGGGACAGCAAAAATCCGGCAGGATTTCTCCAGCCGGATTTCCGTTGTAAGGTGCAGCCTCACAGTCGTGAGGCGGCCGATCTTACAAATTTTATTTCGGCGACCCGCACAGCGCGCGGGCCTGCCGATTGATTAGTCTTCTTTGCCAGCGGCTTCGTGTTCTTCAACGTTGATGGCGGTTTCCGCGATGTCGTTGAGTTTCTCGTCCGTGGCCTTTTCTTCTTCGAGCGTTTCGTCGAGAAGATCGACGATTTCGTCTTCGCCCATTAATTTGGCCCATGATTTGAGCGAGCCGTAGGAAGCGATCTCGTAATGCTCGACTTTTTGGGCGGCACAAATTAACGCGGCATCGCCTTCTTCTTCCTTGATCAGGTCCTGTGCTTCTTCGACCAGGCCGGCCATGGCTTTGCACTTTTTGCTCTTGGCGGTTTCATCGAGCAGCTTGAACACTTCTTCCAGGCGATTGATGTGTTCTTCGGTTTGGTCGAGATGTTCTTCGAAACCAGCTTTCAGTTCTTCGTGCTCAGCGGCTTTTGCCATTTTCGGCAGCGCTTTCATAAGCTGCTTTTCGGCGTCGTATAGGTCTTTTAGTTCTTCAATAAATGTTTCACGTAGATTGCTCATAAATGCCTCCAGTTGATGGTTCACCTGTTGCCAGCGCACAATAGCATCGGGGGGATAACGCTCAATTGGGCAAAACCCCGAAATGGGGATTGCGAATCGCCTGAGGGGACCGAAGCGAAGCGAGGAGGAGCACGAACCAAACACTCAAAACGTGCCGGTGCGTGATTCGAAGTGGGTCGGTTTGTTTAATGTTTCGCCGCCGAGGACGATCCAGTCGCCGACCCACTCGATTAATTCTTCGGTGCTGACGACCGGTTCGCCGAAGAGTTCACAGGCGCGACTGGAGTTGCTGAGGATCGCGGTATCGGATTCTTTGCCGGTGAAGGTTGGTTTTTTGCCGAGACGCATGCCGAGTTTTTCGCACGCGTCGCGCACGTTTAAAATATCGCGACCGGTGACGTTGATGGTCAAGGGCGTGCCGATCGGAGTGTTGTCGAGTTGTGCAAAACAACTTAGAGCCATGGCATTGGCGTCGCCTTGCCAGATGGTGTTGAAACACGCCATGCCGACGTCGATGGGTTCACCCGCGAAAACCTTTTGGGCGAGATCAACGAGAACGCCGTAACGCAGGTCGCACGCGTAATTGAGGCGGACGAGCGCGACGGATGTTTGATATTTTTTGCAGTGATATTCAAAAACGCGTTCGCGTCCTAAACAACTCATGGCGTATTCGCCGACGGGATTGGGTGTGTCGGTTTCGACTGATGGTTTTGTGGGAGGCACGAGGCCGTAAACGTTACCGGTGGAGAACGCGACGATCTTGCTGGTGGCAAATTTGCGGCAGACGAACGCGGGCAGGACGGTGTTCATCATCCACGTGGCGGATTCGTTGCCGGTGGAACCGAATTTCATTCCGGCCATATAAATAATGTTCGGAATTTCGGGCAGTTGTTCGAGCGCGGCCGGGTTGAGCAAATCGCAGGCGATGGTTTCGATGCCCCAGTCATTGAGTTGTTGTTGCTGCTCGGCATGCGTGAAGCGCGAGACACCGATGATGCGTCGTTGCACGCCCGCAGCGTCGGACGCGCGCTTGGCCATGCGCGCGAGAGACGGACCCATTTTGCCCGCGACGCCGAGAACCATGATGTCGCCTTTGAGACGAGACATGGATTGAAGGACGTTGTAGGAAGGTTCGCTGAGGGCGTCTTCCAATTCCTTCAAGTTGACGACGGGTAATCTCATTTGTGCGACGCAGAGTGTTGAAGTGCCGACATGATCTCGGCGTAACGTTTTCCGAACTCGCGTTGTGACGGTGCGTCGAAGTGCAGTTCGTCGCCTTTGTCCTTGAGGCAGTTCGCTGAGGCGCAGCCGGTAATAGGTAGGTTGTTGGCCAACTCGTTCAGAGCGGCGTTGACCACCTTCGAGAGCGGGACGGGTTTGATTTT
>JAQGOW010000150.1 GCA_028293405.1 Verrucomicrobiales bacterium | reverse complement strand
GCCGCCTACCCTCGAACGAAGTCAATGTCTGCGGTCTGTTCCGCAGCGACACGCCCGTGCCGGACCTGTCGCGAGAATGGCGCAACTGGCTTCAAGGGCCGACCGACTCCGCACTTTATCAGCGTCTAACCAATGCCGAGTTCGACGAAAGTTCGTTCTGCTCTGCCGCGGGACTCGACTTGCGCCCACACCAGGCCACCGAACAGTTGGAATGTTCCATCGGCGACAGCGTAACTATGATTGCGCCGGCGACTGGCAACGTCATGTCGATGGCGTTCGAATCCGCCGCGCTTGCCGTCGAACCGCTCGTTCGCTTCAGTCACGACAACGCAACCTGGGACGAAACCAAAAACGCCGTCGCTTCAGCGTGTGACCAAAAATTCGCGCGCCGGTTGAAATGGGCGTCGCGCTTGCAATACCTGCTCATGTCGCAGCCCCGTTGCGCGATCACGCTCGGAAAATTCTCGCCGCTCTGGCGGCTTTTCTTCCACGCCACGCGCTGAGGTCAGTGGACCATTTCTAACGCAGAGTTGAGCGCGTATTCTTTTCCCGGCCACAAAAATTCCAGTTTGAAAGCGGGCTGAAGTTTTTCGTAGAGCAACTCGATCTCTTCAGGAAACACGGAGTTCGGCGCGAACATGTCAAAATGCATCGGCACGAGGCGCTTCGCTCCGATCTTTTCCGCAAAATGAAACGCTTCGCGCACGCTCATATTTCCGATGATGTCTTTCTGATCACGGAAAAAATTCTTCTCGTTCACCGGCAAAAACGCATAATCGATTTCCGCGCCTTCCAACGCGCGGAAAATCTCCACGTGCGGACTCGTATCGCCCGCGTGATAGACGAGGCAATTTTCAAAGTGCAGCAAAAAACCGCAACGTCTGAGTCTGCCTTGTGAATCGCGCTCCAAAGTCGGATGGGCTGCCGGTATCGCCGCGTACGAAATATCTTTCGTCAGCGGCGTTAACGGTTCAGTGACGAGCTGAATCTTATTCGCGGCCACTCCGGCTTTTTCCAAAATCGGCACACTTTCATATGTGCAAATAAAAATCGCCTGCGGTGATTGCATCGCAATCGTCGCAATCGTAATCGGGTCGCAATGATCGGTGTGCCCGTGGCTGATCATCACCAGATTCGCATCGGTGACCTGCGTCGGCGACATCGGCAACGGGACCTGTCGACTAAACTGCGGGCCGTGCTTGCGCTCGACTGCGTCGCTCAGGTAAGGGTCGACATAAAAAATTGTCGAACCCGCTACGAACCGAAAACCCGACTGCCCCAGAGGATTGACCGTGACCATAGGTAAAACATCCTTCTCTTTTGTCGCGTTTCAAGTCTAGGCACCGCGCGCAACGGTCCAGACCTGAACCTTGCTCGCGCCCGCTTTTTTCAAAATGCCCGCGCACGCGCTCGTGGTCGCGCCCGTAGTGAGAATGTCGTCGATCAGAACCATATTCTTCCCTTTCAAATCTACTGCGTCGCGCAAGGCAAAGGCTTTGCGCACATTTTCGGCGCGCTCCTCGCGGCTCAATCGCGTCTGCGATTCGGTCGGTTCAACGCGTTTCAAAATTGACGTATTCACCGGTATGTTCACGGCACGACCCAGATACATTGCAATTCGCTCTGCTTGATTGAACTCGCGTTCACGTTGCTTCACCGAATGCAATGGCACCGGGACAATGAAGTCCCACGATTCTTTCGCCAGCTCGGGCAGAGCCGCTTGAACCAACAAGTCGCCCAAAAATTTCTCAAGCCAAAGCGCCCGGGCGTATTTGTAACGATGCACGACATCGAGCATGAATGCATTCACCCGCACGGCGGCGCGAGCCGCATCGAATTTCAAATCGGCGTCTTTGCATTCACCGCATTCAAACTCGTTCGTAATTGCGCCGTCGTACGGGATGCCGCATTTCGAACAATACCCGCCGTCGATCACATGAACTTTTCTCCGGCAAACGCCGCAAATGTAACTCTCCGCATAGCCCGCGCGTTGCTCCCGACAAAACTGGCAGACCGCCGGATAAAACAGGTTCAAGCCCGAATCGACAAACTTCCACACTGTTTGCGCCGTCAATTTCATGTCGTTGCTGCGACTGCAACCAGTTGCCGACGCGGATAAAACCGGTCCATCGCAAAAAGCAATGTCACCAACACCAAAAGCGCCAACCAACCGTTGATCAGTTCGTCGGTTCCCCAAAACCAGTTCGCCGTGCCTACAACCGGGGTCGAGACAAACCGATAGGATTTCAGCCAAAAAATCCAACCGGCGTGCAAGCCGATGGACAAAAACAACGAGCCCGATCTCTGGTAGGCAATTGCCAAAATGATACCGACGACGACCAAGACAAAAGCCTTCGGCACGAGCGCCTGCACATCGCCGATTTTGCCGAACATCTGCGGCAACATCGCCAACCCGGACGACCAGTTGACCAATTCCGGATCGGGCGCTTTCTGCACGAAATGGGCCAGCGCATATACGATACTGCTGACAAGCAAAGCGGTTCTTAAATTCCACGCCTTGCGCATTGCGCCAAAGAGCGCGCCGCGAAATAAAATTTCCTCGATGAACGCAACGGCGATCGCTGCACTCCCGGCACTCATCAGATGAGCAACAATCTCATGGCTCGAACTTGTGAGATGGCCTTTGCGCGCACCTGTGGCAATCGCGGAAATCGCAATCACCGCCAACGACAAAAACCCGATGAGAAACCCTGGAACAACATCCCTCCACTTTTCTCCCGGATTGACGAATCCCAACGCGCGCCACGAAGTAATTCCCATCACGCGCAACAACGGCCAAAGAAAAATGAGCGCCATGCCGAGGACAGCGCGGTCGACAATGCGATGGAACGGCACGTTCGCCAACCCACCGAAACCGCGCACGTAAGCCACGCCCCGGGCAAGCTGATACAAAAACGGCGCGATCAACGCGCCGCCGACAAAGACGACGACGAAATAGATAACCAAGGCGCGTGTCAACCGCATTGCAACCTTGTAGAGGCATTTTCTGATCCGGCCAAGCGAAACGTTTAAGATTAACCCCGAAGGCAGCCATTGCTCCTTCTGTGGAGGAGAGCCGAACGTGGGCCTCGCCGTCTGGTTCCGAATAAAATGCACTCAGGGGTGACCGACCTTCCCTGAGTCCCCGTTAAAAAAATCTCGGCTTGCAACGGAACAATTTTTGTGGCCTATTTTTAGTA
>JAQGOW010000329.1 GCA_028293405.1 Verrucomicrobiales bacterium | reverse complement strand
AGCGGGCGCGGGCGCATTGGTTTGCGGCCCGAGTTCAGCAGCTAGTTCCGCTTCGAGTTTTTTCTGTTCGTCAGTTTTGGCCGTCGGTGCGTTCGTACCCGCGATTAGAGCTACGGCAGCGTTTGTTGAGGATGGCTGGTGTGACAGACTTTCTATCTTCTGTGTCAACGCCTCGATTTGCTGGCGCTGTTCGCGCTGAACGCGTTCGAAGTTTTCCTGCATTTGGCGCATTTGCGCCTTCAACTGCTCAATATCACTCTCTGCATTGGCGCAGCAAATTGAACAACTCAACACAACTGCCAGGCCTAATAATTTAAAATTCTTCATAGTCTAAGCGGTTAAAATTTGCGCAACGGATGCGCTTCAAACGAATTGGCACACGACAGGTGCGCCACGAAAACGACTATAGAAGAATGGCAGGAGGTCCGCGGCTGGAGGGAAGTCCGTGGTCAACTTGCGAAAGCGCAACTGTCGGACCGGCTTGAGGCGAGAAGGAAATTGTTTCGGTAACTCCGACCAACAGCGGTGCTGGCGCGTCGCCGCAGACTTGCTGTTTTTGCATCATCGTCACGACGCATTCGTGTGATGACTGATCGGCATCTTGATGCAGGAATTGATGCAGGGCCGGGCTGACGGCCATTAGCAAAGAGAACAGAACGGTCGCGGTCAGGAGCAGAGACACGATAAACGAGCAAACCGAAAGCCGATTTGTTCGTTGTGTTTCCTGCATACTCACGAGGTAAAGCTACTGTAAAAGAAAGGCAAGCCTCTTTTTTCGCAGAGACGAATGGTCGAGCCAATCGTTGTTGGCTCTCTGTTGGTTGTTTTCGTTGGGGTTTCCCCGGCTGCGTTACGCCGATGCCAAATAGTCTGCGATGTGCATTGCTTTGATTTCGCTGCCAGCTTTTTCCAAGCCGGCGCGAATTTGCAGGAGGCAACCTGGGTTCGTCGTCACAACGACCTCGGCACCGGTTTTGATGATATTTTGGATTTTACGATTCTGCAGGCGTTCGGCCATTTCCGGCTCGGTCAAATTGTAAGTTCCAGCGCTGCCGCAACAAACGTCGGATTCGGGGAGTTCGACGAAATTTTTTCCGGCGACGGCTTTGATGAGGTCGCGCGGTTGTTTGGTGATGTGCTGCGGATGCGCGAGGTGACAAGCGTCGTGGTAAGTGACCCGCTGACTGTTTGAAAGTTGAAGGTTGAGCGGTGAGGGATTATTGCAGAGGAACTCTGTTATGTCCTTAACCTTCGCGCTGAAATCTTTCCCGCGCTGTTCCCACGCTGTGTCGCCGTGAAGGAGTTCGCCGTATTCTTTCAAAGTCGAACCGCAGCCGGCGGCGTTGATGATGATGGCGTCGAGATTCTGGCCGGCGAACGCTTCGATGTTCGCTCGGGCAGATTCGCGCGCCTTCGCCAAGTTTCCGCTGTGCGCAAACAACGCACCGCAACAGCCTTGTTGTTCTGGAACGACGACGTCGTATCCGGCAGCGTTCAAGAGTTTAACGGTGTTCTGATTGGTCTTCGAAAACATCACATCCATGACGCAGCCACGAATAAACCCGACGCGACCTTTGCGTGTGCCCGTTGCACCAGAGAAGGGCGCTAGCGGTTCGCCTTTGTCGCACGTGGGGATGAGGGAGAGGGCTTCTTTGGCGAACTTCGGCAAAATTTTATCGAGTTTAAGTGCCTTGGCCATTCGTGCGGGCGCGATGGCGAGTTCCATCCGTTCGCGATGCGGGAAGATTTTCTCGATCACGAAACGACGCAACACGGTTTGAAACGTCGAACGCTTGTAGGTGCGTTCGAGGTGGTCGCGTGTGTGTTCGAGTAAATGCCCGTACTGCACTCCACTCGGACAAACTGCTTCGCAAGCGCGACAGCCGAGGCAGAGGTCAATGTGCTTAACGGTAGTTTCGTCGAGCGGCAACCGTCCATCTTGCACGGCGCGCATCAGATAAATGCGTCCGCGCGGCGAATCATTTTCGTTGCCCGTTTCGAGATAGGTCGGGCACGAGGAGAGACACAAACCGCAATGAATGCACGCCAGCGACTTGTCGTAATCGAGGAAGCGTTCGGGGGCTTCAGATGATGCGACTGGCGTTGAGGTGGTCATTTCAGGTTCGGCAAAATGTGGTTCGGATCGAACGTGTCCTTCACCCGTTCTTGTAGGTGTTTGGGAATCGGTGCGGTTGGCCACGTGACTTCGTTGCCTTGATAATAGATAACGCCGTTTCCGGCGCGGGCGACGAATGATGCGTTGCCAATTGCGGCTATTGCTTCGGGCAATTTCGACGGAAGGACCGAAAGTTTTTTGATGCCGGTTTGTTTCTGGAAAGCACTGTCGTAGTCGAGCGTTCCTGATTCAGTGATTCCCAATTCGGCTGCGCGCGCGATTTGCCATTCCACTTCGTCACGGGCGCCGTCAAACCCAACTACCACGGTCAGCCCCCCACTGTTATGCAGGTCGAGCACAGCGGGCGTTATCCGTGAGTTGAGCACAGAATCAAGCAGCGTCTGTGCCTCAGCAACCGACGTGCATCGTTTCTGAATCACGCGTTCAGCAACGGGAATCGGCCGTAGTTTGAAAGTGACTTCGACCACAATACCGAGTGTTCCTTTGTCGCCGATGAACAGTTTCATCAAGTCGTAACCGGCGACATTCTTCACAACTTTGCCGCCAGAATGAATCAACCGTCCATCGGCGACCACAACGGCCATTCCGATGACGTAATCGCGCACCGTCCCGTAGCCGAATCGACGTGGACCGCTGGCGTTTGAGGCGAGAAGTTGTTCAACGGTGATGCTCGAATCG
>JAQGOW010000311.1 GCA_028293405.1 Verrucomicrobiales bacterium | reverse complement strand
GTGATTGCCGACGACGACACCGTATGGGATGCCGGCGTTGAGCAAGGTGCGCGAACGAGATTCCAGCCGCCACATTGCGTTCGTCGCATTGCGCCATTGGGTCGAATTATTGCCGCCGTTGAAAATGTCGCCATCGTTCACGCAATCGCCGAGTTCGACGGCGTAGACAATATTCGACGGCACGCGATTGGTGATGATCCACTCCGTTTGCGAAAACCACATCTCTTTCGTCGCATCGCCAATCGACGAAGCTTCGCGCGCGTAATTCTGCGTATCCGGCATGACCGCCATCATGAAGTCGGGCCCGGGAAACGGCTTGCCCGGCTGACGTCCATAGTAAGTTACCGTGACATTTCCAGGAGCAGTGTTCGAGACGACGGCCTTCAACTGGGGTAGCACGGTAACGTTCGATGCGTTCGCAGCCGGTGAAACCAACTTCGTTGAAAATGGCACGAGTCGAAGCGAAAAATTATCGTAGGTCACCGGTCCGGCGTTTCCCGCGATGTCCCACATGATATAACGCCCCGTACCGTTCAATCGCCAACCGTTGGGCAAGTCCACATCTGTGTCCGTGTCGTAAAACCACGTGAACCCGCCGTCGAACGAAAGCTGCACGCGCGAATGATAGGCACTGCTTTCACTGCCGGCATCCGTCACGCGCATGAGCATTGTGACTTCACTCCCGAACGTGCCGGGCGCAGTGTTGGTGATGAACGTGTTGATATCCGTCGTTAGGCCGCACGCCTTGGTGTCGATTCTTTTTCCAATCGTGTAAAACGTGTCAACATCAGCAGTCGCAAAAACCTGGATTCCAAAATCCCACGTCGTCGCATCCCCTTCCGCCGTTCCGAGCGCAAAAGAAAAGCGCGAGATGTTCGTCGAATTATTCGCCATCGAAATTGTTAGATCGTAAACGATCGGATTCGCCGGCGTCGCCGCTGCTGTGCCGAGAGCCGACGCGAAGTTAAAAGGCGTCGTGCCATCTGCCGACAACACGAACCTTCCTGACGCGGTATCGTAGGTGACGCGCAGTTTACTTCCGGAAATGCTCTGGCTCGAATTGGCGCGGGTCGTTCGGGAAATGTAACGGAGGTTAGCGGCGGCCGTTCCGGTGAGACGAGTTGTTGGTGGATTGATCCCTGAATTAACACCGCTGCCCAATGCAAATCCGGTCCCGGAAGCGGTCACGTTGAAGTTATCGGCAACTATGACTTGCCCGCGCAGCGCGTGCGCGAACAGGAGGCAAGTCGCCATTAAAACAAATCGCATAGGGTTAGAACAACGGAGAGTAGTCGGAGTGACGCACTGTCACAAGAAAGGTGACGCGTAGTTGCCTAGCCTCATTTTAGGGTAGTTACTGGCAGAGAAAACAGACGTTGCGATTCGCCGCGCAGTGTTTGATAGTTCGGCCCGTGAATTTCAAACGGACTGCCCCAGCTTTGCTCGCCTTACTGCTGCTGACGGCTTGCCACACGACGGCACCGCTGCCCGCGCCGACGGCGCAGAATGCGCACGCGTGGCTCGAAATTTCTGAGCCTGCCTTCGAACATAATCTTGCGGAGATGAAGAAGTTGGTCGGCGCGAACACGCAAATTTGTGCGGTGATGAAAGCCGATGCTTACGGGCACGGAATTTCTTTGTTGATGCCAGCAATTATCCGAGCCGCGATTCCGTATGTCGGCATCACTTCGAATGAAGAAGCGGCCGAGGCACGGCGCGCTGGTTACAAAGGGAAACTGATGCGCTTGCGCACGGCCACGCCAGCGGAAATCGAAGCCGCCCTGCCCTATGACATCGAAGAGCTGCTGGGGAATCTCGCGCTGGCCCAGGATGCATCCGCGATCGCGCATCGGCATCACATCACGCTCCGCTATCATCTGGCGCTCAACTCCGGCGGCATGAGCCGCAATGGCATCGAACTCAAAACCGACGCCGGTAAGTCTGACGCATTGGCTTTGCTCCGCCTGCCACAGCTGCGAATTGTCGGTATCATGACGCACTTTCCGGTGGAGGAAGTCGCGGATGTACGCGGTGGGCTCGCTGCTTTCAACAACGAATCCGCCTGGATCATTCGTGAAGGTCACCTCGACCGTTCCAAGTTGTTACTTCACACTGCGAATTCCTTCACCACGCTCGAAGTTCCGGAAGCGCGCCTTGACCTCGTTCGGCCCGGCGGCGCGCTCTACGGTGACACTGTTCCCTCACACACCGAATATCAACGCGTGCTCTCATTCAAATCCCGCGTCGCCGCCGTCAACGCCTACCCGAAGGGCAACACCGTTTGTTATGATCGCACCTTTACGCTGACGCGCGACTCTCGCCTGGCGAACATCCCGGTCGGTTACTCCGATGGTTATCGCCGCGTTTTTTCCAACAAGGCACACGTCCTCATTGATGGTCATCGATGCCCGATCGTCGGCCGCGTCACGATGAACACCGTCATGGTGGACGTCACCGATTTCGCCGATGTCCAAGCGGGCGACGAGGTCGTGCTCTTCGGCAAACAAGGCGCGGCGGAAATTTCGCAAACAGAGCTCGAGGATATGTCGGGGACAATTCTGGTTGAGGTTTATGGTTTGTGGGGGCGGGTGAATCCGCGACTGCTGGTGATGTGATTTCAGTATCAGTATTCAGTGTTCAGTGTTCAGTGTTCGCTTCGGATCTTTGACTGAGTTGACACGCGTTCATTTCCTTCTACAATCCAAGCCGAATGTTGAAGCGCAATCAAATGACCTGTCCTAACACGGAAGCCGATTTCGGCCTGCCGTGTATGGTTGCGCTCACTCCCCTAATTCGCGTCGTCGTGGTAAATTCCCTAACCCTGATTTGGAGAACCCGCGAGCAGCGCTAAAGAGAACACGTAAATTTCTCCAGCCCTGCTCCCGAAAGGTGGCAGGGCTTTTTGTTTTTTGTTCAATGAAAACCGAAGCCAAAACAATAGATCGAAAAAGTGATTCCGGAATCGCGCGCAAATCCACGCTCGGCATCCTGTTCGCACTCAGCGCGTGCCATTTGCTCAACGACTCCATCCAGGCGCTGATCCCGGCAATTTATCCGCTGTTGAAGGATTCGTTCAGCCTGAACTTTACGCAAATCGGACTCATCACGCTGACCTTTCAAATGGTCGGCTCAATCTTCCAACCGATCATTGGGTTTTACGCCGATCGACATCCCAAGCCCTACTCGCTCGTGCTCGGCATGGGAATTACGCTCGTTGGGTTGATCGCACTTGCGCTCGCGCCCGCTTATGGCGCGGTGCTTATTGCTGCCGCGATGATCGGTATGGGCTCAGCCATTTTCCATCCGGAATCGTCGCGCATGGCACGGCTCGCTTCCGGCGGACGCCACGGTTTTGCGCAATCACTGTTCCAGGTCGGTGGCAACGCCGGAAGTTCGCTGGGGCCCCTGCTCGCCGCATGGATCATCGCTCCATACGGACGCCACTATATACTTTGGTTCACGCTCATCGCCTTCGCGGGCATGATCATTACCGCGCGCGTCGGCAAATGGTATCAGCAACATCTCAACGACAGACGCTCGGCAAACACTACCGAACAACACCATCACCCCATCGCTGCGGCGAAGGTGCCGTTCCTGATCGGCATCCTGATGTGCCTCATGTTTTCGAAATTCTTCTATCTCGCCTCGATGATGAACTACTACACGTTTTATCTCATTGAGAAATTTGGTGTCTCCGTGACTCAATCCCAAATCTACCTGTTCGTGTTTCTGTTCGCAGTCGCCGTCGGCACGATCGCGGGCGGGCCAGTTGGCGATAAGATCGGG
>JAQGOW010000297.1 GCA_028293405.1 Verrucomicrobiales bacterium | reverse complement strand
GCCTGCGCCTGCCGCGAAGCCTCCGAGGAGATCGGCCTTGCCCTTCAACCCGCCGATTTGCATCTGACCGGCATCGTGGCTGAACAAGGCTATCAGGGCCAAAGCCATTGGCTGATGTTCCTGTTTGAGGTGAAGCCGAAGTTGAAGTCGCTCCCGCCGCCTCATCGTGAGGGCGTCTTCCAGTTTTTTCCACGCTCCGCGCTCGCCTCCGTGAAAATGCCCGAAACCGATCTGGAGCAAATCTGGCCGTTATTCTGGCGTCATCGCGGCGGCTTTTTTGCCGCAGCCTGCCGTTGCCATGCGGACGGGCGGAACGAATGGCTGCTGGAAGAATCCAGACCCGCGGATTAAATTCGACAATTGCAGATCGAAATTTGAAATTGCACCGATGTCTGACGAACCCATCATCGACTTGCAGAGCGACCAATACTTCATGGGCGAAGCCTTGCGCCAGGCCACGCGTGCTTATGAAGCGGAGGAAGTGCCCATTGGCGCGGTTGTTGTGCGCGAAGGGCGCATCATTGCCCGCGCGTTCAACCAGGTCGAATTATTGAAGGATGCCACTGCCCACGCCGAGATGCTGGCGGTGACCCAGGCCGAAGCCGTTGTGGGCGATTGGCGGTTGACCGATTGCACCCTCTACGTCACCAAGGAGCCGTGCCCCATGTGCGCCGGAGCCATCGTCCATGTGCGGCTGGCCCGGGTGGTGTATGGCGTCGGCGATCCCAAGGCCGGCGCGGCGGGCGGGGCGATGAACCTGCTGCAATTCCCCACCCTCAACCATCGCTGCGAAATCACCCGTGGCGTGCGCGAACAGGAATGCGCCTCCTTATTGCAAGGCTTCTTCGCGGAACAGCGCGCGAAGTCCAAGTTGCGCTCGCAAGGCGGCGAGTGAGCCCGCTCCGCACCATTCCAGCTTAACTGACCGCGAGCAGCGATACCTTCTCGTTCTGCTCGTTCCGGGCGATTCCTTGGGCGCGCGGATCCAAGGTGGGCTTGCCGTCCACCAGAAATTGATAATGGTGATGCCCATGGTTCAGCGGGATCTGAATCAACCAGGCGCCATCCACCTGTTGCCGCATCGGGTAAGCAGCGGGATCCCAGTCATTGAAATCGCCGATCAGGCAAACGTTTTGGGCGCCAGGCGCCTGGCAGATGAAGTTGACCGGCTTGGCCATCTTTTTGGCCGAATAACGATCGAGGTGGGTGGTGTGAGAATTTGAACGGTGCATCGTATTTACAACATTTTGTTTACAACAGACCCGCGTGCTTCCTGGCGCTCGCGAGCAGATTCACGAACGAAAAAGAACACGAGAAATTACGCCCGGCAAGTGGAAAAGCAAATTTTTTTGCATTCGCCCTTGGAGCGAGTGCTCTTGCTCTGTTTCCGGTCGTCAGAACCATCCTCTTCAGACCGCAAACGCGCCGGGACGTTCAACCGCACTTGAATCGCGCGAGCCGCGCCGCCAGCGCCTTGAAGCTGATGGACTGATGCCGCGCCGTGATACGCTTCAATTCCCAAGCCGGTGTGACGCTGGTGTTCACGCCGAATTCCGTTGTGCAGGCCGTTTCATACTCCGCCTCGCTCACCAGATCGCGAACTGCTGGATTCCAGTCGCCGTAGGGATAACAAAAATGCCGGATTGCCAGCCCGAAGCGGTCTTCGAGTTTTTTCTTGCTGGAGCTGATTTCTTCCCGCGCCTGCTCCAGGCTGATCCGGGTCAAATACGGATGCGTCAAGGTATGGGAACCAATCTCATGGCCCGCCGCCAGCCATTCCTTGATCTGCGCCGCGTCCATCAGCGTTTCCCGCGCCTCGCCCTGTCGCACCTCCCACTCATTGGAGCGACCCAGCAAATCCGCCACCAAAAATTGTATCGCGCGAACCCCGTGCCGGGCCATTGGTTCCGTACCATAACGGAGCACGTTGGCAAACCCGTCATCAAACGTCAGCGCCACCCGCTTGCCGGCATTGCCCCCGGCCTCGGGCAGTCCGTAGGCGCCCGTGACAAATCCAGCCCGCCGCAACTCCGCCAGTTGCCGCTCAAACAGCCTGCCGCTCACATAAAGCCCCTTGAGCCGGACGCGCGCCGGATGCGGGCCCAGCTTGTGATACATCAACACCGGCAACCCGGTCGCAAACAAGCCCGCGAACGGTTTCAGCCCGGTGTAATAAGCGGGAAAGCTCGCGTTCATGCCGGGCGGACCGCCGTGATTATCTCGATCAAGCGCATGGACACTTCACCATTTGAACTCGGAAAAGGCCGACATCATTGGCAGGATTTTATGCTCGCAGCGCCGCTTGTCGAGCCGGGGTTTCCCCGCCTGGCTACGCGGTGTAGGAAAAATTAAGATTGTCACCCTTTTTGTCTGGGTGCTACTTTCGTCCCAGTGCAGGTTGTTCGCGACCGGCAAGTCGCCGCCGCCTGTCACATTTGATTATGACCGTATGAGCACCGTTGAAGCGACACGCGCTGGTTCGTTTTCCCGATGGTTTCACAAGCTGCGTTCTCGGAGAACCCCCAAGGGCTATACCCCGATCGACGAGTTTCAGCCCGAGGATGTTTTCATTGTTGGCTACCCGAAATCAGGCAACACCTGGTTCCAGAATCTCATCTCCGGCCTGATCTACGGCGTGGATTCCAGATTGTGTCCGACTCGGTTGGTGAACGATATCGTGCCCGATGTTCATTTTAATGAATATTACCATCGCTACTCGACTCCCATGTTTTTCAAGTCACATTCTTTGCCGCGTCCGGATTATCGCCGGGTGGTGTATCTGTTGCGCGATGGACGCGATGCGATGGTTTCCTATTTTCATTACCTCGAAGCCATCGAGAAGAAGCAATTGGACTTTCTTGCCTTGGTCAAAACCGGACTATCCT
>JAQGOW010000234.1 GCA_028293405.1 Verrucomicrobiales bacterium | reverse complement strand
CATCGACGTGCGTGATCAGTTCGGTGACGAGGCCGTAAACGCGCGGGTACCCAGCCGCCGATCCGTTTAACAACTTCGGCAACTCACGATTGTAATTAGAAGGCAAGTGCCTCCGCGTCAGAGCGATTTGTTCTTTAACTAGATAAAAATTATCCAGCAACCACTCTGACGCCGGCGTCATCGGCCGCTTCGGCTGATGGCGCGCTGCGTACAAATTGTAATCGCGTAAGATTTTTTCGTTTTCGGTCAGTCGAGGCAGCAATTCTTTAGGGGGGCTGCGCGAGGTGACTTGGTGTTGGCCGGCGAGCATCCGGGCGTGCTGCTCCAGTTGTAGCGTGCCGAACAGTTCGCTGCGCAATGGAGCATCGCTCGCTGGCGGTGCGCCGGTGCTGCTGGGAATTTTTACGGGTGACTTTCGATTTCTCCGTGCCAAAAGTTCCATGCGACAACAGTCAATCTTTCACCGGGGCCTTGGCATCCAATGCAGCACGAATCGTTTTAATCAGTGCGTCCTGATGGTAGGGTTTTTGCAGAAAATGCACTTCTCCGCGCAACGCGAAATCCTGCTGGAGAACTTCCTGGCTATAACCGCTCGTGTAGACCACTTTAAGTTCCGGCTTTTGCGCCTGCAAAGTTTCTGCCAATTCGCTGCCGGTCATGCCGTCCGGCATCACCATGTCGGTAAATAAAAGTGCGACGTCCTGCCCGTGTTGCGCCCACAAACCCAAAGCGTCTTTTCCGGAATTCGCCTGGATGATCTGGTAACCTTGGCGTCGTAATTGGCGCGTGACCAACTCGCGCAAAGCCGGTTCATCTTCGACGACCAAAATCGTTTCAGCTCCAGCCGCTGGTTTCGGCGCAGTGGCGAGCTGGCGCTTTCCGGAGCCATCCGGGTTCAGCGAAACCGGCAGGAAAATTTTAAACGTCGATCCAATCCCAACCGTGCTCTCTACTTCGACCCAGCCGTGGTGCTGACGGATAATGCCATACGCGCTGGAAAGCCCCAGCCCGAGACCGTTTTCTTTTGTGGTGAAGAACGGTTCAAAAATCTTCGACGCAGTATCGCGGTCCATTCCCTGACCAGTATCGCTGATTGTGATACATAAATATTTGCCGGGAAGGGCGTCCGGATTACGGCGGCCGGGTTGATGAGCGGTGATTTCGTTGAGGCTGGTCGAAACGGCAAACTTCCCGCCGCGCGGCATCGCATCACGGGCGTTCATTGCCATATTCATCACCACTTGTTCAATCATGGTGGCGTCCCCCAGGAGCGGCGGAAGGTTTGATGCAAGTTTCAACTCCTGTTGAATGTTTTGTCCCAACAAACCGCGCATGGTTGTCCCAATCCGATTCAGCAGGTCATTGACGTCGAAAGGCTTTGGTTGAAACGCCTGTTTACGGCTGAACGTCATCAGTTGCCGGGTTAGAAATGTCGCGCGTTCTGCGGCTGTTGAAATCTGGCGTAACGCTTCACTGGTTTCTGGCGGGAGCGCCGATTGCGCCAAGAGCAGGCATGTATAACCCTGAATGATTCCGAGTACATTGTTGAAGTCGTGGGCGACGTTTGACGCCAATTGACCAACACTTTCCAGTTTACGCGCGTGTTCCATCTGCGACTCGAACTCCAGCCGTTCGGTTAAATCCGTGCCGTAGCAGTGGACGACGTTGCTGGCGACTACAGGAAAAAATGACCAGTAGACATGACGATCACCGATAACGGTTTCCTCACGGATCCTGTTCTCGCGAGCTTTTAAGCACTCTTTGGCGATGTCACCCGCGTGTGCCGGGGCAATTTGGAGCGGTGAGCCGAGCCCAAGATATTTAGTCAAATCCAGCGCAGCGTCATTGAACCAAATCAACGTGCCATCAGCAGCGAATTCGAGGACCGGATTTGGATTGCACGTAGGAAATGATGCGAGCCTTAGAATCTTTTCCTCCATCTCGGCCGTCCGCGTGACTTCCGCCAGCGCGACCCGATATGTTTGTTGTTGCTCGTTCCGCGGTAAACAAACTACCTCGACGCGAATCGGCGGACGGTCGACGGGATGCAATTCAAAATCGGAACTGAAATCTGTTTCTTTGCCGGCGCCGCAATGGAGCAAATGTTGCCGAAAATGTTCGGCATCGCGACCGGTGAGAAAATCTGCCAAGCGACGGCCCACGAGTTCCTGAGCAGGTTTGCCCAGAAGTTCTGCTGCCGGTTTGTTGATGTGGTGAATGATCGTTGCCTCATTGGTTTCGAGATAGGCGATGGTCACGGAATCGTAAACGCGAGTAAACTCTGCGGCAGAAAGTTGGGCACCAAAGTTGCGCCGTCGAAGTTCGAGATTTTCCAGTTCAACGTGGAGCACGCGTTGCTGTAACTGGCGGAAGGAACGAAGTAATTCCTGAGCGGGAAAGCTGCTGGCCTTCTGCCAATCAACCCCGGGCTCACTTGGTATGAGAATAGCGCCTTGCTCCTTCATGAATCGGTCCCGCCTCCCAGCACAATAGTCGCGTCTTTGCCGACACGCAATTAGGTGGCACCTGACACTAAATTCACGAGCGTTTACCTGACCACCCCCGCACTGGACGAATATCTATTTTACCAGAACTTCACGTTGCAGCGTTTGCTTCGCGCACGACACGAATTCGTGGTGCAACGTCTTGGCAAGATCGGTCATCTCGGGCCGCGAAATAGTTGCTGGCTCCAGGAAAGTTTGTGGACGAACCCACGGTTGGTCCGGAACGTCTTCGCCATGGCGCACGTAACAACGCTGCTCGACCTTTAACAAGCCCTGGCTGACGGCACCGACAGTGTGCACCCAAATTTCAGCATAATCGGGTTCCGCGTAACGAAATGC
>JAQGOW010000224.1 GCA_028293405.1 Verrucomicrobiales bacterium | reverse complement strand
TATTGTTTCGGTTCAGGACATCGTTCAACAAAATATCGGCAACGTTCGTCTGCGTGTTGACGTTCATTAACAAATTTGAGGCTCCTTCGTAATGGTCATCCTGTACCATATTCACCAGATGCTGCGCTAACTCCTCCTGACTTTCTGGCGGGGCGGATGGCATCAATGCCAAAATTTGATCCGCCTTCGCATTCTCGTTGTCATCGCTCAGCAGAATGTCATCTAAATGGTCCTCCCACGTTTTCGGCGCGGCCACTTCCGGCGGGTTTTCGAGTGCTGCGACCTCGGGTTTGTCGTCTTGGGCTTTGGTGATTGTTGAAGTTTCGGTAGCCGTATTTTCACTGTTACCTGCACCCGTCACAGGTTTCTGCGATTGTTTGGTTGAATCGACAATGCTGGCTGGAACTGTCGGCAACTTGCCCTGTTGAGTGGCCCACCACACGACGATGCCGACGACAGCCAACAACCCAACCGTGATAATGCCGAAACGGCCCTTCGAGGAACTTCGCATCATAGAATGATATGCGATTTAACACCGCAGGGTCAATTCAGTTGCGACCCTAAATTGCGCACCTGAACTCCTCGAATCGACAACGCGCCGCGTCGCAGTTCCGACTACTCCCCAAATTGCTGTTGACCGACCCGCCTGCCGTTGCTACTTTTCGCGCCGATGAATAAACGGGCCAATTTGGTGCTGCAGGTTGTTCGCGTAGTCGTAGTCGACTAACGCGACCTGAGGCATTTTTGGCTCACAGGTCGCCCGCCGTTCGAAAGAACGCGGGCTTTTTTATGCGACACACCATATCAGTTACAGTGGAAAACAAGTTCGGCGTGCTCACGCGCGTCGCGGGCTTGTTCAGCGGTCGTGGCTACAACATTGACACGCTCAATGTCGCTCCCACGCAAGACGCCAACACCTCACGCATGACAATCGTCACTCGCGGCGACGACGCCACAGTTGATCAGATCGTCAAGCAACTGAACAAACTGGTAGACATCCTCAACGTCGAAGACTATCGCGAAGGCGAATACATCGACCGAGAACTCGTCCTCGTCCGTGTCGCTGTCGACGCCAAAGCACGCGCCGAGATCATGCAGATCACTGATATTTTCCGCGCCAAGATCGTCGATGTTCAGCCCAAAAGCTTGACCATCGAAATCACCGGCAACGAAAGCAAAGTGGAAAAATTCCTCACGCTCATGAAAACATTTGGCGTGCTCGAACTCTCCCGTACCGGAAAAATTGCCTTGTCGCGCAAAGACAGCTAAAATTCTCAACCTTAATCCTCAAACAAAGAACAAATAATGCCTGCAAAAGTTTACACCGATAAAGACGCCGATTTGGGCGTGTTGAAAAAGAAAACCCTGGCTGTCCTCGGCTTCGGCTCACAAGGCCATGCCCACGCCCTCAACCTCAAAGAGAGCGGCTGCAAAGTCATCATCGGCCTCTACGAAGGCAGCAAATCTATTGCGGTCGCGAAGGAAAAAGGTTTTGAAGTCGTCACCACGGCTGAAGCCGTCAAACGCGCCGATGTCATTTTCGTCGCCATCCCTGACACCAAGCAGCCGGCCGCTTACAAGAAAGACATCGAGCCCAACCTGACGCCCGGCAAGACTCTCTTGTTCTCGCACGGTTTCGCCATTCATTTCAAAACGATCGTCGCCCCGAAGAACGTCAACGTCATCCTCGTCGCTCCGAAAGGCCCCGGTCACATCGTCCGCCGTCAATTCGTTGAAGGCAAAGGCGTGCCCGCATTGATCGCCGTTTTCCAGGGCGGCAAAGACGCGAAGAAAGTCGCGCTCGCCTGGGCTAAGGGCGTCGGCGGCACCCGCGCAGGCGTCATCGAAACCAGCTTCAAAGAAGAAACCGAAACCGACCTGTTCGGCGAACAAACCGTCCTTTGCGGTGGCGCGAGCGCTTTGATTCAAGCCGGATTCGAAACCTTGGTCGAAGCCGGTTACCAACCCGAAATGGCCTACTTCGAGTGCTTGCACGAATTGAAGTTGATCGTCGACCTCATGAACGAAGCCGGCATCAGCGGCATGCGTTTCTCCATCTCTGAAACCGCCAAGTGGGGCGACGTCAGCGTTGGTCCAAAGATCATCGACCCGAGCGTCAAAAAGCGCATGAAACAAGCGCTCAAAGACATCCAATCCGGCAAATTCGCCAAAGGTTGGGTCAACGAATACAACAACGGCTACAAGAAATATAACGCCTTGCTCAAAGCCGGTGAAAAGCACCAGATCGAAAAGACTGGCGAACGCCTCCGCGGTTTGATGCCCTGGATGAAAAAGCGCTCCGTTAAAGGCGCCCAAGCTTCTTACTAAGCTTCCAGTTTAAAAACGTCACGAGGCTCTGACCTTCTCGCGAGAGAAGTCAGAGCCTCAGCTTTTTGGGCAACTTAGGATTTCCGGTGGTGTTTAGTCCAATGATGGCTATAGTAGCGGGAATGTTCGGTCGGACTACCATAGGAGTTGTCTTATGCCTTGGACTGTTGGTCGGCGCTGCGAAAGCGATCACCGAAACAGTGCCAACGCCCGCGCCTACCCCCGTCCAACCCGCGCCCCCTGCCGCAGTCTCGGCACCAGACGAAAATTCTGCCGATGCAACAACCGCCGCACCCGAACAGGACGACAGCAATCCGTATTCAGCGATCGTCCATGCAAACGTCTTTCACCTAACCGAACCGCCGAAGCCACAGCCCAAAGAGGACCCGGCCATTCTCAATCTGCCAAAGGTGAACATCACCGGTTTCCGCAAACGCGACGGCGAACCGCTCCGCGCATTGTTCGCGACGGTTCCAAAAGACCCCAAAGAAGCCGCAAAATATTTCAACCTCGCTGAAGGCGAAAAAGAAGACATTTTAGAACTGAAGAGAATCGATCCCGACCAGGAATCGGTCGACGTCATTATTGCCGGCACGCCCACAACGCTGACCGTCAAGAGCAACAGCTTCGTGCTGCCGATTAGTGCACCCAAGGCCGGCACCGGCATGGCCAGTGGCGGCAATCCCGGCATCATCGCACGACCTCCGTCGCTCGCGCCCGCGCCTATTCCTCAGCAGCAGGTCAATCCTGCCAATTACGGCCAAGGCCAGCAAAATCCCGGCGGCGTCATTGTTGCCGGTGGCGGAACTGTTACGACCGCAGCTGCTGTCCCTCCACAATTTCCACAGACACCGGGCGTTCCACAACAACCCTTCGGCGGCGCATATAATCCGAGTGGTTACAACCCGAATGCCAACCCAGCCGTTCCAAACCCTGCTGCGGCAAACGGCACGCCAGGCAGCACCGGTGGAGATTCACCATTGCGCGCCATTCCGACCCGCGGTATCCGTCACTAATCGGCCGTCAGATTTTCAGGAAGAGTTCCGCAGCCCAATCTGCATAACGCATCCCTTGCCGCGTCAGTTGGAAACGCTCGTGATCCAAGCTGCCATAGCCGAGCCCGATCATCTGTTGAATCTCCGCGCTCCATTCCTTGCGCAAATCAAATCCAGTTCGCTGTGCAAACTGCACCAGCGGCCACCCTGCATTCATGCGTAGCCCAAAGGCGGCCAGCTCACCGGCCTGACGCAACGGCGGAAGTTCTTCCTTGGATTCAATCGCGCGTTGCCCTTTCTCAATCTGGTCGCAATAAATCGTCGTGTTCGACCAATTCTTCGTGCGCACGCCGCGCAGGAATCCAGCCGCACTCGGCCCAAGCCCGTAGAATGAACCGCCACGCCAATAGTTCACATTATGCAAACACGCATGTGACGGAACGTCAGCGCCAGCGCCGTTGTCTTTCGCGAAATTCGCAATTTCATATTGTCGAAAGCCCGCAGCCTGCGCCGCGTTCAAAAGCTCCTCGTACATCTCGCACGCGAGGTTTTCATCGACCGCAATTTTTCCCTGCTGCAAATCGTGAAACAACGCCGTGTCCTCCTCGTAGATAACTTCGTACGACGACAAATGCTCGCTCCCAAGCGCAACAATTTCGCGCAAAGTATCACGCCAGATTTCCATCGTCTGCCCGGGAATCGCAAACATCAGATCCAGGTTCACGTTGTCAAAACCCGCCGTGCGCAAAATATCAAACGATTTGAAAACCTGTTCGCGAGAATGGATTCGTCCGAGCTTTTCGAGGAGATGTTCGTCCAAGGATTGCACGCCCATCGAAATCCGATTCACACCAAACTCGCGCAGCAACTTCGCTTTATCCGCTGAAACAGTCGCCGGATTACATTCCACCGTCCATTCCTGCGCGCCGGTCAGCCCCAGCCGTTGCATGGCATTTAAAACCGTCTCCCATTGACGCAAATTGAGCAACGACGGCGTGCCACCGCCAAAAAAAATCGTGCGCGGTTTCAAGTCGTGCGCAACCATTTCCATCTCACGCACGAGCGCATCGACATAACGATTCACCAAATCGCCACTGCTCGCCTCCGAATAGAAAGCGCAATACGAGCACTTCTTCGCGCAAAAAGGTACGTGCACGTAGAGGCTGGTGATGACGGGTTCGTTGAACATCTGGAAACAAAGTAGTCAGTAATCAGTAATCAGTAAACAGTCAGTATCCTGGCGCGCTTTGCCGCCGATCGAATACTGATTACCGAAATACTGAACAGTCGCATTTTTCCCGTTGCCCCCTGTCAACGAACCACTACCATCATGCCCATGCCGCCGACACTCACTCCGGTCCAGTCCAACATTCCATTCATGCGCTCCGATGGCCGCGAGTTCGATCAACTGCGTCCAATTCGTTTTCAAAATGGCATCGCGCCAAATGCGACCGGCTCGACCCTCATCGAGTGGGGCAACACCAGAGTCATATGCGCCGTCACCATCGAAGAATCGGTCCCGCGCTGGATGAAGGAACAAAACGTCGCCGGCGGCTGGCTCACTGCAGAATACTCCATGCTCCCCTACTCCACCCTGACGCGCAAACCACGCGAGGTGTCGAAGGGAAAAGTCGAAGGCCGCACCCAGGAAATCCAGCGCCTGATCGGACGTGCAATGCGTTCCGCAGTCGACTTGGAAAAAGTTGGCGCGCGAACCATCTGCGTTGATTGCGACGTTTTGCAGGCGGACGGCGGCACACGCACCGCCAGCATCACAGGCGCTTTCATCGCGCTATCGCTCGCAGTCAAAAAGCTGATGGCCGAAGGCAAACTCACCGCTGATCCCATCCTTCACAACGTCGCCGCCGTGAGCGTCGGCATCGTGCAAGGCCAACCGCTCTTGGATTTGTGCTACGTCGAAGACGTCGCCGCTGCGGTCGACATGAATTTTGCAATGACAAGTTCCGGTGAGTTCATCGAGCTTCAAGGCACCGGCGAAGAAGCGACGTTCACTGAAGCGCAATTGCAAGCGATGCTGAACCTGGGCAGGTCCGGTATTCGCCGCCTGATTGACCTGCAAAACAGCAGTGTGAAGACCAGTTGATGTGTTCAATCAATGGCCAAATAAATCTTAGTTCGAAGAAAGGTCCTCAGGAGACTGCGCCAACAGCACGAGGCCCTTCTGCTTAACAATTTTCTGCCAAAGATTTTCAGGCTTCGAATTGAACACCAAATCGATCGAAGCTGGATGAACCAGCCAATCTTTCCGCGCGAATTCGTTGTCCAATTGTCCCGCCGTCCAACCGGCGTAACCGGCAAACAACCGCAGCTTCTGTGACGGCGAATACGACTCGGCGGTGTCCATCAATCCATCGAGCGAATGCCCAAGGCGCAAGTTATCCATCACATTCGCATCGGGCAGCAGAATATCTGAATGCAGGTAACTTAAAGCCGTCGGTTGAACTGGCCCACCGATATAAAGCGTCTCCGTCTTGAGCTTTTCAGGTAAGTCAGCAACAAGCGCGTCGCCTACTTTATTTTCCGTCGACCTGTTTAGAATCAGCCCAAAAGCTCCTTCGGCGTCATGTTGGCAAATGAGCACAACTGTCCGATGAAAAAACGAGCCCTGCAATTTGCCGCCATCGAGGAGCAATTGACCGCGCAAAGATTTTGTGGCCTTAGCCATACGACTGTAGGGTAATTTGCCTCATGCTTTGCTCGGTGACAACTTGATTGCGGAGTGCGCCACGTGTTGGTCGCACTTCCAAAATGCAGCTCCTTGCGCCTTGTGGCCTAACTCCATAACCTCGGCCTATGACTCGCGTTCGCGCTTTCATTTTGTTTTGTGCAATCGTTGCAACTTCGTCTTCGATAACCGCAGCATCCGTCACGCGCTTGCGTTGTGAATATTTAGAAAATCCAATCGGCATCGACACGACGCAGCCGAGGTTAAGTTGGAATATTGAAAGCAAAGAACGAGGCTACGCGCAAACAGCTTATCGCATCCTCGTCGCAACTGAGAAGTCGAAGCTCCTCGAAGGTAAAGCGGATCTATGGGACAGCGGCCGCGTTGAATCTGACCAGTGCATCAACGTGCTCTACGGTGGAAAAACGCTGCAATCCGGCGAGCAGTGTTACTGGGCCGTGCGCGTGTGGGACATTGCACGCGGCGACACATTTAGCAAACCGGCGATGTGGCAAATGGGCTTGCTAAGTTCGAACGATTGGCATGGCAAATGGATCGCGCGAACGACGGATACAAATTCCAAGCCTGCTCCGTTTCTTCGCCGTTCTTTCAAAGTCAAACAACCCGTCAAACGCGCCACTGCTTACATTTGCGGCCTTGGTTATTACGAACTGCACGTCAACGGCAAAAAGATTGGCGACCATCTACTCGATCCGGGGTACACCCGCTACGACAAGCGCGATCTCTACGTCACCTACGACGTGACCGACGACATCCAGCGGGGCAAAAACGCCATCGGCGTGATTCTTGGAAACGGCTGGTTCAATGTGCAAACGCGCGCCGTTTGGGAATTCGACAAAGCCCCATGGCGCGCCGCGCCGAAGTTGCTCATGGAACTGCGCATCGAACTCGCCGACGGCACCGTCCAAAATGTCGTCAGCGACGAGACCTGGAAAACAAGCGCTGGCCCAATCACGTTCAACAGCATCTATGGCGGCGAAAATTACGACGCACGTCTCGAAATGCCCGGTTGGGACGCACCAAATTTCCACGATTCGAAATGGGCGCACGCGCAAGCTGTCGACGCACCAAAAGGCAAGCTCGTCGCGCAAAAAATGCCGCCGATCAAAGCGACTGAAGAATTTGCTCCGAAAAATATCGTGGAACCAAAACCAGGGATTTACGTAATCGATTTCGGCCAGAACATGGCCGGATTTGTCCAACTCACCCTCTCCGCGCCGGCTGGCACCGAGATCAAAATGAAATACGGCGAGCGCACCAACGACCAGGGTTTCGTTGATCAAACAATCATCAGCGAGCACGTCCGGCGCATGGACAGCAATCAACAATTCCAAGTCGATTCATACATCGCAAAAGGCAAAGGCAGCGAACAATGGCATTCAAGATTCACTTACCACGGCTTTCAATACATCGAGGTCACCGGGCTTCCAACAAAGCCAACGGACAAAAACTTTCGCGCCTACTTCATCCATTCCGCTGTTCCCGTTGCGGGCACTTTCAAAAGTTCCAACGATTTGTTCAACCGCATTTGGACCGCCGGTCGTTATTC
>JAQGOW010000211.1 GCA_028293405.1 Verrucomicrobiales bacterium | reverse complement strand
ATAAATTTAGTCCGCTGTATATAATAGGCGAATGGGTCAATGGCAAAGCTTTTGCGGTTGGGAGTGATTGCTTTATTTCCCGAGCAGCGGCGGTAGAATGGAAATTCTTAACGGATGGAACCCAAATTGTATTTCAAAACGACCTGCGCGCATTGCGGCGGGAACGTCGAAGCACCCGCAGATGGCGTCGGATTGTGGATCCGTTGTCCGCATTGCGGTGAGAAGATGCAGTTGGTCGAGGCGTCGGCTAAGACGGCCCAAACTGGAACGGCGAAGAAATCGATGGCGTGGGTTTGGATTGTGGTTTTTGCGGTTGCGGTTGTTGGGGCAGGGGCAGGATTCCTCGTTTTCAAACGTTCGCGACCCGTCACGATTCCGCCAACGTCAGCGAAAGTTGAGCCAGCAAAGCTCGCCCCAGAGCCTGAACCCGATTTGTGGAAAGGGCTAAAACCTGGTCTCGTGACAATCGAGAAGTCTCCGAAAAGCCGGCTGGTTTACGCGACGGGCACCGTTCGCAATGACACCGATAAGCAAAGGTTCGGCGTCAAAGTCGCGTTGGATATATTAGATGCAGGCGGCGAGAAACTTGGAACGACCAGTGATTACACGCAATTTATCGACGCGCATAAGGAATGGACGTTTAAGGCGAGTATTAATTTCCCGAAAGCGGTCAGCGCAAAGATTGAGTCGATCACCGAGAGATAGCTTGGGTCGGTGAGGGCGAGGCTATTTATATTTGCCGAGCAAATCCTTGAATCGCTGCCAGCCTTCGTCGTGAGCTTTCTTGTCGGCGGGCTTTGCATCGGGAGCTTCGCCTGCCCGCATGAAGCCGTGACCTGCGCCTTCGTAGACTACGGGTTCGTAAACCTTACCTAAACTCTTCATCTGCTCCTCGGTCGGCTTCACTGTGGAAGTAATGCGATTGTCGTTGCCGCCGTAAAAGCCGTAGACCGGGCAATTGATTTTAGACATTTCCTTCTTCTCCGGTGGAGGCCCGTAGAAGACAAATGCAGCCTTCACGTTTTTATTGCTCACCGGATATTTGAAGGACTGACCGCCGCCCCAACAAAATCCAGCGACGACCAACTTGCCATTTGAGGAGGGCAGGCTCAGCGCGTATTTCGCAGCGGTGTTCAAATCGTCGGTGACCTGCTTTGCTGGCAAGGCGTAGGTCGCCTTGATGGCATCATTCACGTCCTCATATTTTTTTCCCGAGTGCAGGTCGGGAGCGATGGCGATGTAATCGGCTTCAGCGACTTGGTCGCACATGTCGCGAATCCAATCGGTGTGGCCGAATACTTCTGAAATCACGAGCACCGTGGTCGCTTTATCCTTCACTTCCGGATAGACGATGAAGCAATCGATCGTGCGATTGCCGTGGGTGACCTTGGCCCATTCCGGATGGCGTGGAGATTTTGCCAGCTTCGCTTTAGCCCAATCCTGAGCATTGCTTGACAGGGCAACGACTAAACAGGTTATGGATGTGAGTATTGATTTCATAAAACGAATTATTCCAAACCGAGGACGCGACGACCGTCCGCTGTGATCATCGATTGATGCCACGGCGGATCCCAAACAATTTCCACGGACGCTTCTTCGACTCCCGGAAGATAAAGTAATTTCTGCTGCGCGTCCCCTGCAATCACCGTGCCCATGCCGCAACCGGGCGCGGTCAAAGTCATTCTCACCTTGATGTTGCTGTTACCGCTGGGCAACGGTTCAATGTGCATGTCGTAAACAAGGCCGAGATCGACGATGTTCACCGGGATTTCGGGGTCAAAGCAGGACTTTAAAGTATCCCAAACGAGTTTCTCATCGACCGGCCCTGAAGCCTGCGGACGTTCCGCAACCGTTTCCATGAGACTCTTGGACTCAGTGATGCCGAGGGCGTCAGCGTCTTTTGGCGAAATGCGAAACAACCCGCCGCCGGTATGAATGGTATAGCTGCCGCCGAGCGTCTGGGTGATATCGACATACGTGCCCGCAGGCAAAGTGACGGTGGTACCGGCCGGAATCTGGACGGCTTCACAATCACGAGTAAGTTCAACGGACGAGACAGGCTGCTGCATATCAAAAGAAAGTTGCGCTGCCTCAACTCGAAATGCAAGTGGCGCGCGTCGTGCAACGCAAATGCAAATCGCCCTCAGGGAAAACACGAAACTCGAGCAAGCGTTGTCAAACCGACAAGCTACGTTAGCATAGTGTGCTGATGGCGCGCGCACGTATGCGAATGCAAAGTTGGCTGCTGACTTGCGTTGGCTGCATTGTCTTTACGCTTGGCGTCTGCAATTCCTTCAGCGCGCAAATCCGGCTCGGCTTTTTCCCAAACATCACTCACGCCCAGGCTCTTTACGCGAAGGCAACGCGCTATTTGGAAACCAACGGTGTCGAGGTGAAGTGGCAAGCGTTCAACGCGGGGCCGACCGCTATCGAAGCGCTCTTCTCCGATGCCATTGACGCAACCTATATCGGCCCGAGCCCAACCATTAATGGCTACGTAAAATCGCACGGTGAAAAGTTCGTGATCATTTCCGGTGCGGCCAGTGGCGGCTCGGCCTTGGTGGTTCGCAACGATTCGGGCATTAATGCAGTAACCGATTTCAACGGAAAAACTCTCGCGACTCCGCAACTCGGAAACACCCAAGACGTCGCCGCGCGCATTTGGCTTTTGGAAAATCATCTTCGTCCGAAAATTCAAGGTGGCACAGTCGATCTCATTCCGCTTTCCAACCCCGACCAGGTCACGATGTTTAAGACCAAACAAATCGATGCGGCGTGGACGGTGGAACCTTGGGTGTCGCGTTTGGAACTGGAGGCCAAGGGCAAAATCTTTCTCGAAGAAAAAACCCTTTGGCCCGAGGGAAAATACGTCACCACGCAACTCGTCGTCACCCGCAAGTTTTTGAAAGAGCAACCGGACGTTGTTCGCAAGCTGCTCACCGCGCACGTCGAACTGACCCAGCTCATTAATTCCAACAAAACGAAAGCCGCCATGGTCCTCAACGAACAAATCCGCAAGGAGACCAGTCGCGCGCTTCGCGAGGAAGTCATCACTCGCGCTTTGGACCGCGTGGAGCTGACCTGGGACCCGATCGCCAGTTCATTGGCCAAACAAGCGCAAGCCGCGCATGAGATTCACTTTTTGCGCCAGAAACCTGATCTAGCGGGTATTTACGAACTGGGTTTGTTGAACGAGGTTTTGCATCAGAAGAACTTGCCGCCAGTGTCCGAAACCCC
Organism: Verrucomicrobiales bacterium; assembly: GCA_028293405.1. GTDB lineage: Bacteria > Verrucomicrobiota > Verrucomicrobiia > Limisphaerales > Palsa-1400 > JAICXV01. The sequence goes on along the minus strand of JAQGOW010000211.1, from coordinate 1,160 downwards.
GAAATGACGAAGCCCGCCCCAAAAAGTAATGGCAACGCGAGTGACTCCATCCTCGTGGTCGATCGCGTCTCGAAAACGTTCGAGTCGAATTCACAACGGTCTATTCCTGCGCTCGCCCCGGTGAGCATGGACATCCGGAAGGGCGATGTTGTGGTGTTCGTCGGTCCATCGGGATGTGGCAAATCGACGTTGCTCAATTTAATAGCCGGGTTCATTCAGCCGAGTTCCGGAAAAATAACACTCGAAGGCGAACACGTGGTTGCTCCGGGTTGCGAACGGTTGATGATGTTCCAGGACCACGGCCTATTCCCATGGCTGAATGTCATCGACAATGTTTCCTATGGTTTAAAACGCCGCTGGTTCCATCCGACAGCCCGACGCGAAAAGGCGCGCCAGTTTCTGCGGATGATGCACCTGGAGAACTACGAGAAAGCGAACATTCACGAACTCTCCGGCGGCATGAAGCAACGTGTCGCGCTGGCGCGCGCGTTGGCCCCGGACCCGAGCGTGCTGTTGATCGACGAACCCTTTTCGGCATTGGATACCGTGGTGCGGCTTGAGCTTTACGCCGAACTGCAACGGATCCATCAAGAAACCAAAAAGACCATCATCTTCGTCACGCACGAAATGCAGGAAGCGGCCTGCCTCGGCGATCGCGTGATGGTTTTTTCAGGAAGCCCCGGCAGCGTCATTCACGAGTTGCGAATCGATCTGCCGCGTCCGCGCAACTACACCGACCCGCAGGTGCAAGCCCACGCGCAAGACTTGATCACGCGCCTTCAGGCCAACCCACAATGAAAAGCGCGCCCAAAAACAGCACATGGTTGGTGTTAAGCTTTTATTGCTCCCTGCTGATCCTTTGGCAGGTTTTGGCATCGGCCCGATTCGCGCCTGATTATTTATTTCCCTCGCCGGTTCAAGTCATTCACCGGCTGATCGAACTCGCGCAGGACAATCTGCTTTGGCCGAGCATCAAAGCGACCCTCCTTCGAATGGTGTTTGGATTCCTGCTTGCGGCTGCCATTGGCCTGGTTGTCGGCATTGCGATGGGAACGAGCTGGATTGTTAACAAAACGTTGAAGTCACTTTTTCTCGGGCTACAGATGCTGCCCACGGCGGCGTGGGTTCCGCTTTCGTTGTTAATCTTTGGGTTGAGCGAC
>JAQGOW010000170.1 GCA_028293405.1 Verrucomicrobiales bacterium | reverse complement strand
ATCACCTGACCTTTGAGGAAGTTTAACGCCGCTACTTTGCCGGCGCGAAAATCTTCAGCGCTCTTTTGATTCGCGGCGATCACTTCGTCACAGAATTTTTCAATCGCGCCAGTGTCGCTGACCTGTGCCAAACCTTTTTTCTCGACGATGGCGTTTGGCATTTCGCCGCTGTCGAACATGTCGCCAAAAACCTGTTGCGCGATGGCGCTGCTGATTTTTTTGCTGTCGACGAGCGAGACGAGCTCGATGATCGCCTCAGGCTTGAACTTTACGTCGTGCAAGGTCGTGCCGGTTTCGCCGAGTTTCGCGCGTAAATTATTGATGACCCAATTGGCCACCGCTTTCGGATTGCCGGATTGTTTGGCGACCGTCTCGAAATACAGCCCAAGCGGTGCGTCCCAAATGAACGTCTGCGCGTCTGACTCGGGCAATTGGTATTCCTTCATCAGGCGTTGTTTTTTCGCCAATGGCAGTTCGACGACGCGTGCCTTTACCTCGTCCAACCACTCGTCGGTCGGCACAAAGGGCATCAAATCCGGTTCAGGAAAATAACGGTAATCGTGCGCTTGTTCTTTGGAGCGCATCACTTCAGTGATCCCGCCTTCGTCGTCCCAACGACGCGTTTCCTGGAACAATTGGCCGCCGCTCTTAATCACTTCAATCTGGCGCGGTATTTCGTAATGCAACGCGCGACGAACACCGCTGAAGGTGTTCATGTTTTTGATTTCGATTTTCTTCCCGAGCGTCTTTTGCCCAATCGGCCGTACGCTGACATTCACGTCGCAGCGGACCATGCCTTTTTCCATGTCGGCATCGCTCACGCCGCCGTAAATCAAAATATCCTTGAGCGCGTTCAAGTATTCGTAGGCCATATCAGGACTGGTGATGTCGGGCTCCGAAACGATTTCGAGCAACGGCACGCCGGCCCGATTGAAATCGACACCGCTGAACCGCGGAAAGTGAAAGTTCTTGCCGACGTCTTCTTCGAGGTGAGCCCGGGTGATGCGAACACGCCCGATCTGACCTTCGAACTCGAAATCCACGTAACCGTTCTGCGTCGACGGCTTGTCGAATTGCGTCACCTGATAGTTCTTCGGCATGTCCGGATAGAAATAATTCTTCCGGTCAAATTTCGCGTAACGCGTTATTTCGCAGTTAAGCAGATAACCGGTCAATGTCGTCAGGCGCAGCGCCTCTTCGTTGGCGACTGGCAACACGCCGGGCATGCCGAGGCACACGGGGCAGACGTTGGTGTTTGGCGGCGCGCCGAATTCATTCGCGCAACCGCACCACATCTTTGACTTGGTCTTTAGCTGGACGTGCGTTTCCAGTCCGATAACTGCTTCGTATTCCACAACTGAATCTTTCTAAATTAAGGGGCAGTTTGCAAATGCCGATTGCGATAGTGTAAAATCTTGAATTCGGGCGTATCGCGCAATTCTTCGACTAATTCGAAATCCTTTTCGAACGTGGGAAAAAACGCGTCGCCTTCCTCTGTTTGTTTCACCACGGTTAAATATAGATCCGAGCACTGCCCCAACGTCTGTGCATAAATCTGACCGCCTCCGCAGATAAACACTTCGCGCACTTCTTTTGAAATGTCGATGTCCTTCCAATCACCGACTGTCGTCACACCCGGATGAGAAAAACCGCCGCGACTGATGACAATCGTCGTGCGATTTGGGAGAGGTTTGCCGATCGACTCGAAAGTCTTGCGTCCCATGACGAGGACGTTTCCGGTGGTCAACTGCTTGAACCACTTGAAATCCTCGGGCAAATGCCACGGGATTTGATTGCCGCGTCCAATGACTCGGTTCTCGCTCATCGCCGCGATGGCTTTGAAGTGTTTCAAGTCCGTTGGTTGTAGCTCAAACATTACCACGCGGAAAGTCGCAAAGCGCAATCTGGTTGAATCATCGAGACGCATCCGGCGTCCATTTCACGTGACTCGCCGTTATCAAAAAACTCTTCTGCTGGCTGTAATCTGCGCGTTTGCATTTTTTGTCCATGGCGCTGACGCACCAAAAAAATTTACGCAGGACAAATTTGTTATCGGTCTTTGGAACGCGCCGGAACGTGGTGACATGGACAAAGCTTACAAGGACATTGCTGGCGCAAATTTCACGCTTGTCGTCAACACGTCGCAACTCAAGCTCTGCGAAAAATATGACCTGCAGGCGTTGATCTCGAATGGCATCAATGAGCCTGTGCCCGACAGTCCTGCGTGCATGGGATATTTCGTCGCGGACGAACCCGGCCCGGGTTCGTTCCCGGACATGGCCCAGCGTGCTGAGGAAGTCCGCACGAAAAAGCCGGGTAAGTTCGGTTACATCAATCTACTGCCGAACTATGCGCCGGAATGGGCTCTTGGCGGCACTTACAACAATTACGTCGGTAGTTTCATAAAGATCGTGAAACCGGAGGTTCTTTCAATGGACCACTATCCGTTGATTCGACCGGACAACGACTCGCGTCCGACTTATCGCGCGAACCTGGAAACGTTTCGCAAACACGCGCTGGCGGCGAATATTCCGTTTTGGAATTATTTTTACAGCATGCCGTTTAACGACCGGCTCGATCCAACCGAGGCGCAACTGCGTTGGCAGATTTTCACGTCCATCGCTTATGGCGCAAAAGGTGTTCTTTATTTCTGCTATTGGACACCTGGCAAAGGCGCGGCGGGCGGTGGCGAATTTCCCAGAGGCGGGGCGATTGTGTCTGCGGAAGGTTTGCCGACGCGACATTACGATGAAGCTCGTCGGATTAACGCTGAAATTAAAAACCTCGGGCCGACACTGATGAAGTTGAAAAGCACAGGCGTTTATCTGGTGACCACCACGAATGCCACATCCATTCCAGTCGCGAGTGGTTTGACCAATCTGGCCGCTATCACCGGTGATCCG
>JAQGOW010000127.1 GCA_028293405.1 Verrucomicrobiales bacterium | reverse complement strand
GGTGCGATGGAGACGTGGACGATCGGAAGTTATCCGTCGCCGAACACTGAGGCATTTGCGGTGGCACAATGGAATCCGAGTTTTTCGGAAGAGCAGGTGTTGAATTATGTGGCGGAGCGACGATACGGAGCTGAGGCGGCGGATGATGTTGTGCGCGCATGGACGAAGATGAGTGATGCGTTTGCGGAGTTCCCGTTCTCGAGTTCGCCGTACGCGTCGCCGTTGCAACATGGGCCGTCGATGCCGTGGTATGCGAAACACATCTCGCGGCCATACGGGAACGCTTCTTTGTTCAATCCAAAGGATGATTGGCGCGACTGGACGCCGCCGTATTCGCAGGAATTGATGGCGAAGCTGCTGCGGGAATTGAGCGCGAAGTGGGAGGATGGAATGGCGGACTTTCAACGTGCGATCGCGCGCATGCCGAAAGCGCGGCGTTTGATCGCTGAACGTGACCAGGGAGTGGCGTGGATGGTGGATTATACGTATCGCGTTTACGCCGACGCATTGCATTTTTACGGCGCGCGCGACGGCGGCGACCAGGCGACGATGGTCAAGATTGCGACCGAACAGATCGGCGCAACGGAAGAGGCGCTGCGCCATGTCAACGCAGACTCAAGGCTCGGTTGGGAGGCGGAGTTGCAATACTTCTATCGGCCAAGCGATGTGCTGGAGCGGTTGTTGTCGCTCGATGCTGTTGTTACTCCGCCATCAGGTTCGAATTGAAATGTGCGGGACTCCCTTGCAGTAGATTCAGACATTTTCGCCTGTTGATTACGTGACAAGGGCGCGGCGTGTTTGCAGAATCCCCGCCTTGAACAAGACGTTAATGCCAAAAGCAATTTGCGCGGCAGCCATCTTCGTATCGGCGTGCACATTTGCGCAGACCAACAACGCGCCGGCAAATCCTGGTTTGTTGAACGAGTTTTTGCGCACGAATAGCGCAGCGTTTAACAAGTGGGACCTTGGTGGCCAATTGCGGGCGCGCGCGGAACGGCGGGAATATTTCGCGGCCGCTCCGCACGGTGTTGATTTTTCGGCAACGGGAGATCCAAACAACAGCATCCTTTTGTTGCGCGAAAGGATTCACGTCGGGTACACGCCCGTCCCCTGGATCAGCGCGTTCGTCGAGGGCCGGGATAGTTCTTCGCAAATGGACGATCGCGATCCAAACACGGAGTCCGATTCGATGGACCTTCAGCAAGGATATCTGCGCCTCGGCGGCACCAAAGAGCTACCGCTTTCGCTGAAAATTGGTCGGCAAGAGATGAGCTATGGCGAGCAGCTACTTATCGGCCCGGGCGATTGGGGCAACATCCCGCGTTCGTTCGACGCCGCGAAGTTGCGATACGAACAACCCGCGTTCAGCATCGACGCATTCGTTGCACGGCGTGTCATTCCACGCGCAAACGCATTCAACCAAAACAACGAGCACGAGAATTTTTCGGGCGTTTACGCCGCGGCACAAAACCTCCTCCCGCACCACAATGTTCAAGCGTATCTCCTGGCGCGAAATGTCGATTCCACTCCGTCACACATCACCGTTCCACTCGTGCCGATCCCGACGCCGCGCGACATCTACACCGCTGGCGGACGCATCGAATCATCGCCTCAATGGTCGCATGGCTGGGATTACAATGTGGAAGGGGCTTATCAATTCGGTCGCTTCAGACCAAGCTTTACTGCGGCGAGCCAAACACAGAACGCATTCGCCACCCACCTGGAAGGTGGTTATAGCTGGAAGGACGTCGTTCTTTCACCACGCGTTGGTATCGAATACAACTTTGCATCCGGCGACAATAACCCGACCGACGGCGCCCATCGCACTTTCGACAATCTGTATCCCAGCAATCATCGGCCGTTCGGCATGATGGATTTTGTATCGTGGCAAAACATTCACGACGTGTGTCTCACTACGCTCATTCATCCGATCGCCAACCTAAGCATTACGAACGAAGTGCATGGCTTCTGGTTGGCTGATTCGCACGATTTCTTTTACCAGTCAACGGGAGCGGCGCGTACTTCGGGTGGTTATGGAATCAAATCCGGGGCAGGTCAGTTCGTGGGTAGCGAATATGACTTTTTAGCAAGCTACAACGCGCTGCGTTGCCTAAATTTTCAGTTGGGATACGGCCACTTCTTCGTGGGTGAATACGTGCGGAACTCGCTGGCGCCAACGGGCGGCGCGAAAGACGCCGATTGGTTTTACGCGCAGGTCACGTTTAACTTTTAGCCTTGGCCAAGTTTTTTGGATTTGTCTGACGCGGCGCGGACGGCGTTGATCAATGTTGCACGCAGCTTACCTTTTTCCAATTCGTGCAAGCCTTCGATGGTGGTGCCGCCGGGGCTGGTGACCATGTCTTTCAATGCGCCGGGATGGATGCCGGTTTCCAAGACCATTTTCGCGCTGCCCAAAACTGTTTGGGCGGCGAGCTTCGTTGAGATGTCGCGAGGCAATCCGGAGGCGACACCGCCATCGCTGAGTGCTTCGATAATCATGTAGACGTAGGCCGGACCGCTGCCGCTGAGGCCGGTGACGGAGTCGAGCAAGGCTTCTTTAAGTTGAAAGGCTAAGCCGACCGCGGAGAAAAGTTTTTTGCACAACTCGCCGTCGGCGCTGGTGGCAGATTTGCCGAGTGCGTAGGCGGTGGCGGACTCGCCGAGCAGGGCTGGGGTGTTCGGCATGACGCGGATGATGCGCGTTTTCTCGCTGAGACCGGCTTCGAATTTTGAAATGGGAACACCGGCGGCGATTGAGATTATTAAATGTCCGGGGGTGATTGCATCGCGAATTTCGGCGAGTAGTTCAGGGACGTTGCCGGGTTTGACGGCGACGATCAGGACGTTGGCGAACTTAGCGATTTCAATGTTGGACTTGGCTGTTTTCGCGCGGGTTTCTTTGGCGAAGGCTGTGCCAGCTTCCGGCACTGGGTCGAACGCGCGCACCTGGTCTGCTTTGACCAAACCGGCAGAGATAAAACCTTTGGCGAGTGCGGTGCCCATCTTACCCGCGCCAAGAAAACCGATTGTGAGTTTAGCAGCCATGTGCGGTTTCTAACAGGTCGGACGCGTCAGCGCAAAAGTATTTGCTAGGCCGAGACGCCGAGTTCGCGCTGGAGCCTGGTCATGTTGTGCTCAATGCGGTCGATGTACCAGTTGTGGCCGTTCGGATACGGGTCGCTCAGGAATTGATACAAGCCGAGGAAATCGTTGCTGATTTTGGCGCGGACATACTTGTCCCAGAACATCGGCGTCTTTTGCATGAGGTCTTCGACGCTGTTGAAAAAACCGCCGCCTTTTGCTTTGTCTTTGGTGTACCGGGCAGACTCGGCAAATTCGGCATACAAAATCGGCAATTTTTCGACGTAATCCTCCGCAGCCATCTGGCCGAGGAGGTCAGCGGTGCCGAGGCCGAAGCCGGTGACTTTTTCGGCTTCGCTTTCGAACGCGATAGCGTCCAGCTTAACGTTAACGCCAGTGCAACGAATCATGCGTTGGACTGAGGCGATGTCGCGTTCGTAATAGCCGTGGTCGCTCATCAACGTTGCGGCAAATTCCACGCTGCGATCGACATGGGTTAGCGTGTATTTCGCGCCGGTACCCGTATCGTCGCCACGTTGTTTTAAGTACCCGGTGTCGTGCAGCAAAATGGCGATGATGCCCAGTTCGACCAATCGCTGATCGATCGGCGGTTGTGCTTTTGCTTTGTGGCGGGCCTGTAAAAGGCGCGCCATGCACAGCGTTCCCTGAAGCGTGTGTTCGAGGTCGTGATAGCGGGCGTCAATCGGCAGGTAATCGCGATATTCGCCAGCGAAACAGGCGTTCACCCATCCGAAAACCTGCGAGACGAAGTCACGATTCCCGTGCGGAAACATGGCGGCGTAGGCCTTTTGGACCTCAGCCTGGACGGCCAACGGTTGCGTGGTGTCGATGGGCGGTACCATTCACATGTTACCATGGCTTTCCCGTGGGAATTTGCACGCTTTTTTTGACACAAAATGG
>JAQGOW010000091.1 GCA_028293405.1 Verrucomicrobiales bacterium | reverse complement strand
ATCAGGTTGGAGAACAAATTGTTTGGAGCGGGCACGGCCGAGAATTTATAAACCTGGCCTGGATTGAGCGTGTTCGGCCCGACGACAAGTTTGGCTGGTCCACTAACGGAACCAGAACCATTCACCGTCAAAGTCATAGTCGTGGGAACAACGTAGAAGAACGTTTTGGTGGTGGCGGAGACGTTACCACATTGGTCTTGAGCTGTGACACGGACTTCATGTTTGCCGGCGGCCGTAAACGTGAGCGGAATGCTCCATGTTGCAGTCTTGTGGGACCCGCCACCATACATGATATCTGCCTGCTTGTAACCGGTGCGGTCGAGGCTGACCAAAACCCGGTCAATGCCGGTGTCATCTGTGGCACTGCCTTTAAGCAGTATCGTCCCAGTTGTGGCAGGCGTCGTCGCGCTCGGCGACGTAATGGTGACGGTCGGTGGTTTGGTTCCCGGGCATCCGGTATTCACAACGAGGATGTAATCTTGACTACTGCTGCAGCCGTTGGCATCGGTCGCGGTAATCGTTAAGGTGCTGCTCCCGGCCGTGGTCGTGTTTCCAGCCAGAGCTCCGCCTGCAGACACTGAGAAACCGGAGGGTAATGTTCCCGCAGTTATTGCGAACGTATAAGGTGCGACGCCGTTGCTGGCTGTGATGATTTGGCTGTAGCTGCCGCCCGCCAAAGCGTAAGGAAGAACCGGTGGATCAATCACCAGGTTGGGGCAAGCAGGCGCCGATAACACCGTTGTCATGGACGCGTCGGAAGCGGTCCACGTTTGCCCGCCATCCAAGCTAATCTCAGTAAAAATGTCGAAGAAGCTGCTGATCTCGAAAATAGTTCCTCCATTTGATGTGGATGCACTGCGGACGCTGGTGCGGCCCAGCGATGCTTTGCTGGGACTTTCGCGAAGCATCACGCCATTTGGCAAATCGCCGCCGGAAATGTTCAGTTGGAGAATTTCTGTGTCGTAAAGTGCGGTGTTGGGACCGGCTGATGCGACTCGGTAAACCAGCTCACCTTGGGCGTGGTGGTATAGATACGTCTGTCCGCCATCCAGGGATAAATCGCAAATCGTTTGGCAATAGAGACGATTTGTTTGAGGCGGATCGCCGGGTTGTGGCAACGAAACCGGTTTGTTAAAGTTCTGGACCACGACATTGCTCATAACAACGCGGAACGTGCTCCCGTCTGGTTTGTCACAAGCAAAACTCCAATACCTGGTGCCGGAACGAAAACGTTGTTCGACCGTCAAAAACTGAGCAGACCCGAAGGGTTGTTCGGGAGCTAATTGCTCTAGCTCATGCCGAATCGGCGCGGTTTCGGAAGCAATCCACGTTTGCCCGCCATCGGCGCTCATTTCCAGGAACACATCAAAGAAGCGGCTCATTTGATAAGTGCCATCGGCTTGGGGAACGATTCGCGTGACGCCGCCAGAACGCAGCGTCGGGCTTTCCCGGAACATCAAACCTGCGGTGGAAGTGAAACTATAGGATTGAATTTCGTGGTTGAATCGAAACTCGTCCAGGACAGTCAGCGCATCTGTTCGCTGCGCGATGACGCGCTCGGTATGAAAACTCTGCCCGTTATCGGTGGAGAGTAGCACGTCCAGTTGCACGCTAAAGTTCTCGGAACTGGTTTGGCCGGGAGTTGGCGGTGTGGAGGATTGTGACGGCAACTTGCAGCGAAGCCCACCGATAATGGTTTGCTGCGTTCCACCGTTGGCGTTTTGCGTGGTAAAACGCGCTGAATAACCAGCCGGTGACGAATATGAGTCGCACGGGGGCGGCAACAGTGTGGTCGGCTCGCTGACGACTGGCGTCCCGGTCATGCTCTTGACCATTTCAAGATGCATCGGCTGTTGCGCTGCGCTCCATGTTTGCCCGCCGTCGAGACTCACTTCGGTAAACACATCAAAGAAACTGCTGATCATGTAACCGCCATTAACTTGCCTGACTGTGGTTTGTCCCTTGGATTGCAAGGTCGGGCTTTCACGCAGCATCATTCCTTGCGGCAACGTTCCGCCAGAAATAGTGAGCGAGAGCATTTCCGCACTGATGGCATCGGTGTTGTCGACTTTTTCCCACTTTATCACGCCAGCGGCTGTCGCTTGTATGTCCCGCGAGGACTGGCTGTCAGCGATTCGCATTTCGACTGCGCAGGTGAACGTATCGGTTTGCGGCCCACTTCCCAAAACGGGCGGGCTGATGCTGTCGGTGACATCGTACAACTTGAGGCCGAGCAAGTTTCTGTCGTCGGGATAGGTAATCGCTGAATCAATCAACGCAGCGAATTGCGCTCCAGCTGGCCGCAGCGAATTCTGTTGGAAGAACCAGTCGACAATTGGGTAGGTCGTCCGATCAATTACCGTGACGGTAAACGAACAACTGTTGCTTAGGCCGCAATCGTCTGTTGCGGTGCAAGTCACAGTGGTCGTCCCAATTGGGAACGTGCTGCCGCTCGGCGGCGCGCTGGCCAGGCGATGGCCGAACGGACAATCGCCGAACAACTCAAGGACAGTGTAATCAACGACCGCGCCAGTCGAGGTGCTTGCGTAAACGGTAATGTTCGACGGACACAAAGGTGCGTCGGGTACAGGTGACGTGTAATGTGGAATGAGACTTAATGTGGCAGGGCCATTCTTCGAGGCCGACCAGGTTTGGCCGCCGTCGAGACTGATCTCGGTGAAGATGTCGAAGAAACTCGCGATTCTTTCCTCGTTCGGAATGTCGCCATCTTGAAAATGATCTCGAAGACTGGTGCGCCCCAGTGAGGCTTTACTTGGACTTTCGCGAAGCATCACGCCGTTGGGCAACGATAGGCTGAGCGAAAGCACCTCTGTATCGAAGAAGCGTGTGTGATCTTGGACGTCGAATGTGACGTTGTCGTTTTCCCTGATTTCCTCAGCAAGGCCGGAGACGTGGACGAAGGAATGTCCGCTGTCCAGAGAGAGCATCAGGTCCATTTGCGAGGTGAATGTCGCACTCTGACTGACACCAGGCGATGGCGGAGGAAACGATTGGCTGAATTGGCTCTGAGTGAGGTTGCTGATGATGACGCCATTTTCATAGACGCCGGACCATTGCGAGCTCGTTATGAAGGCGCTTCCAGCCGGCGGACAATTTTCCCCGGAGAATCGTCCCTCGCCAGCCTGCTGCTGTAATTCGAACCGAACCGGCGGGCCTTGTGATGGAACCCAGGTTTGTCCGCCGTCCTGACTGACTTCCACAAAAACGTCAAAGAAGCTGCCTATGCGATAGGTGCCATCAGATTGAGTGGTGACGACCGTGCGCCCAAGCGACGCCTTGGTCGGACTCTCGCGAATCATCAGAGCGCCAGTGGCGACGTCAAACTTGGTGACTTCCAATTCAATCCGCTTGATCAGTTTTCCACCAGAATTTACGGGAGACTGTGGCAGAGCAATCGAACAAACGCATACCCCTTTTGTTTTAGCGGTTTGAAATGTTGCGCCGGTATCGGTCGAGACGTCCATTTGAACGTCGAATTCGAAGTTGTTATCAAGCGTCTGTCCGACGCCGGGAGGCGGAACTGATTGTGATGGCAACTTGCAAACCACTCTTTGGATGATGATTTCAAGTTCGCCCGAGGATGGGCTTCGAATCGGGGTGTTCGATGACGAAAGGTAAGCATCGCACGGTGGGGGCAACAGCTCCGTTGGTTCCATCGCTTCGTCTGAAGTACGCAAGGCTGGCTCGAGGACGAGATGCATTGGTGGCTCATAAGACGAGCAACTTCCCCATGTTTGCCCGCCGTCGGTGCTCAGTTCCGTGAACACGTCAAAGAAACTGCTCGTTGTTTCGACGTGAGGTAAATTGATTCCATCGCCGTCTACGGTGCGGAGTTGCGTTTTGCCGAGAGATTGTCTGGTAGGACTTTCTCGCAACATCATCCCAGTTGGCAATGTGCCGCCGGAAATTTCCAACTCGACGATTTCGGTATCGTAGCTTCTCCCCGCAGTGGTGCCGCCGGTGCCTGGCTTGACGGTAATAATCCCGCGCGCCTTTGCGGTTGCTGGTGTGTAAGTCTGGCCGCCATCTCTGGAAATATCCAGCGAGGCATCGCAAGTGAATGTGTCACTTTGCGGCGAATCGCCCAACACGGGAGGAGATGCGCCCTGGTCGAAATTCTCCAGGGTCAGGTTGGCTACAAATGTATTTTTTGGATCGCAAAAACGATGTGTGACCGATGTGAGATAATATTTGCCATTGATAGGGCGAATTGAGGGAAACGGGAAATACCAATCCACGATTGGGAAAGCGCTAATGTCCACCACTGTCACGGTGAATGTGCACGTATTGGTGAGATGACAATCGTCCCATGCGGTGCAGGTCACAGTGGTGGTTCCGATCGGCAACGTGCTGCCACTCGCGGGTGTGCAATCCAAATGATGTCCAAACGGACAATCTCCGAAGAGTTCAAGCACCGTGTAGTTGACGGTAGCTCCACTCGAACTGCTCGCATACACCGTCATGTTCGATGGGCACAGCGGCGCATCTGACGTAGGCCCGGGGTAATGGGGCGTGAAACTGACCGTCGCCGACGAATCCGCCGGCAGCCACGTTTGTCCACCATTTAGAGAGAGTTCAGGCCAAATATCAAAGAAGCTGCCGATGACCGATGGGGTACCATGCGTGTGGTTATCTGTCATGCTGGTCCGACCAAGTGACGGACGAGAAGGGGATTCGCGAAATCGCCATTCAAACCAGCCGCCGGGCGGCCGCCCCGTTGATTCCGCGCTATCCAAAGAAAGAGTAAGTAACTCCGTTTCAAAAAAGCGCGTGTCCCCTTGATCCAGAATCGTGCTGTTTACCTTCACTGTGGCCGACCCGGGAACGGTGCATTGGACGAAGGTATTGCCGTTGTCTTGTGACATCATGAACTGAGCCTGCAAGGTTACGGTGTACTGCTGGCTAGTTCCTGGCGCGGGCGGGGAGCCAGCCGGACTGATTGCACTCAAGACCAAGTTGCTGATTGTCGCACTGGTCGCGAAATTTTGGTGCGCTCGTGCTTCGGAGATGTGAGAACCCGGCCAGAGCGAAAAGTCAGATTGAGCAACCGGTTGCTCCATGGCTATTTGCTGGAGGTCGACATGCAGTGGAAGATCTGCTGCCATCCACGTCGTTCCGTCATCCATGCTCAATTCGGTGAAAATATCGAAGAACGCATACAAACTTCGTAGAGAGCTGGAGTCGCGCACTGATGCCATGCCCGAAGAAGGCAGTGTTGGGCTTTCGCGGAGACGGACAGTGTTTCCGGACGAACCAGTGCCGGTAATCTCGATACCGAATGCACCGCACGCGGATAATCGGTCGATGACAGGGGTGGTTGATCCGCAAGTTGTGGCCTTGAATGTAACGTGAGCGGAGCCTGAGATAGGTTCAAAGGTGTTGCCACCGTCCGTCGACAGGTCGAACTGAACCCCACACATATAATCGCCATCGGCACTATCTGTAATTACCGCGAGATCCAAATAGTTGGCAGAACTAAAACGCGTGAAACGTGGATTTTGAATGACCATACTGCTGCTGCTGCCGACGCTGCCGCTTACGAATACCAGTTTGCGATTTACGCGGTCTGGAACCACCACAAAACCATTCATGGGCGGCGGAAATTGCGAAGTAGACACAAGGACGGGCGGCGACGTCTTTTCCGGGTCGCTTCCGATCATTTCCATTACACATAATGCGCTCGCAGCCGACCACTTTGTTCCGCCGTCCATGCTCATTTCGGTAAAAACGTCGAAGAAACTGCCAATCAGGAAACCGCCGCCGACCTGACGGATAGTGGTTTGCCCAAGCGACGCTTTCGTAGGACTTTCACGAAGCATTACACCCGCCGGCAACGTTCCACCCGAAACCTCAAGTTGCAGCATCTCGGTGTCGAAAATACGGCTAGCACCGGTGGAACCGCTGCTTGGTTTTACAGTAATGATCCCACGCGCTTTTGCAGTTACAGGCCGGTAAGTAATACCGTCGTCCGATATATCGGCATCAAACTGCGCATCAAAACTGCACGTCGCGGGCGGTGCGCCATCGCCAGGCGGGCTAACGCTGGTGCTGATTTTGCTCAGGCGTTCGTTCATCAGGAATCGCACCTTTACATCATCGTAGTGGCGTGGTCCGGTGCTGCGGCCAGTGTAGCTCGAGTTCGGCGGCGGCAGGTAGTCGGAAGCAAAAAACCATTCGGACGACGGAGCGGCAGGGAGCACCGTAACGGTAAAACTGCACGTGTTCGATAACCCACAATCGTCCGATGCGGTACACGTCACAGTCGTCGTGCCGATTGGGAACGTGCTCCCGCTGGCGGGTGTGCAATCCAAATGATGTCCAAAGGGACAATCGCCGAACAATTCTGTCACCGAATAATTGACGGTGGTGCCGCTGGTACTCGTCGCGATGGCGGTGATGTTCGCCGGGCACTGTGGCGCATCAGCAACCACAGTCAGTGTCGGATTTAGGTTCAAGTCTTGCGAGCTGAGTGCGATGCCGGAGTCGGTGCCGGTCGCGTCCAACAGCGGGGTGGATGAGCCTGTGGAATCGCCAAGCAAGGCGTCGCTTGCCGAAGGCGGCAACGAACTGAGATTTCCGCTCAGATGCATTGGCGTGGCCATGTGGTATTGCTGAGTGCCGATTTGAACGTTGGCAAATATGTCGAAATAGCTGCTCGCCGATCCTGTGGGAGTGAACGGCGGAAGATCCAGTGTGCCTGCGGTGCTGTTTTGCAGTTCTTGGATTTGGCCGATCGAGAGCTGGGTGGAATCAAGCGTCATCGTGATCGGCTCGCCGGTGGCACTCTTGCCGGTCAGTTTCATCGCATTGAATTGCGCCGGAACGAAATCGAGTCCGTTGTCGCCAGTGGTGACGTCGTGCCCCTCTTCGTCAACACCAACCTGCCATTCGCCTTGCCCGCCAAGCGTGACCCTCTCTACGGGGTCGCCAGGGTGAAGTTTCAAGTAAACGGTCCATACAATATAGCGGGGGGTTAT
>JAQGOW010000075.1 GCA_028293405.1 Verrucomicrobiales bacterium | reverse complement strand
CCCATCGGCGGCCTGACGGTTTTCGCCATGCACGCCGACACCACCGGCGGCACCGACTTCAGCGCCGACTACCCCTACTCCATCGAACAAACCCTCCGCAAAGTCCTCGGCCCAAATTACATTTCCGCCTTCGGCGCTGGCACCTGCGGCAACCTCAACCAAATCAACGTCCACACCAACGAGGACTTCAAATCACTCGCCGCAGCCGAACGCTACGGTAAAATGATCGGCCAAACCGTCCTCGGCGACCTCCCCAACCTCAAAGCCCTAACCAATCCTTCGCTCGCCGCGCGCAGCCAAACCATCATCGCCGATTTACAAACACCCACCCTCGAACAAATCGCCAAAGGCCGCCAACTCCTGCCCGACCTCGGCACCGACAAAGTCGATTTCTACAGCAAAGTCCGTCTAGTCAAAGCCGTCGACCTCCAGCGCAAGGGCCCCCAATTGCCCATGGAAGTCCAGGCCTTCCGTTTGAGCGACGACACCGCCATCGTCAGCTTGCCGGCGGAGATCTTCGTCGAATTCGGCCTCGACATCAAAAAACACTCCCCCTTCAAAAACACGATGGTAATTGCGTTAGCAAACGATCGCCCCTGCTACATACCGACCATTGAAGGGTTTAAACAAGGCAGCTACGAGGCCGAAAACTCCCGCGTCGTCCCCGGCACCGGCGAACGCCTCGCCGCCACCGCCATCGACCTGTTAAAAGATCTGAAGCACTAGCCCGCTTCGGAGTGCGGACGTCCACGTCCGCAGCAACGTCGGTTCCAGCTAGATTTCTCGTTCGAGCCTTGTCAACAAAATCGAACGTGCTCGGCATAAGACCTGCTAAACTGTCAACTATATGAAAAGTATCGTTTCGGGCATCATCCTGATTGTACTGGGCTTCCTCTACGGAGATTCCGTATTTACGGGTCATTTCGGCATGATGAGCCTCTTCTTTGACGGCCTGGGCCTCTTATTCATCGGCAAAGGTGCCTATCAACTCTGGCGCGACCGCCAACCCCAGCAATCGGAATAAAAAAGCAACAGAATCGCGTTACCTACATGGTCCACGTTTGTTGTCCAAACGGAACGTGATCACCAATGACATGTACGCAATCACCAGTGCTGTGAAACTGACCCATCCCGCATGTCGCCATGCGTCGGAAGCGGACTTTCTTGTGTCGCTGAGCAGGTAAAATGCTCCCAGCGCAACGCAGATAAATAAAAAGAAAAGCGCCGCCGTTCGTGTACGGGCTCGCCGAGCAAATAAAACCGGGAGAACACCTGCCGCGCAGCAGCAAATTGTAGCCGTATCAAGCGCAGTTTCCATTCAGCTAAATCCAAAACTCAGCGAACCTCGCTGACTATTTTATAAAAGATCTTCAAAATCCTTTGCCTCGACCTCGACATCTCTGAGTATTTTGTTCAGCAATCCAGGTCCGAGTGTTTCACCCGCATGAACGGGTACGACGGTACGACGCCCATCTGGATGCTGCAGGAAATGGTGGCTGCCTCGAACGCGTAAAACACTAAACCCAGCACGACGCAGTGCTGTAATCACTCACGACCGCGGAGTCGAGGCAAACGGGGCATGGGTCAAACAGTGACACGCTGCACGCCAACAAACTCAGTGTTCACCCGAACGTCATCCTCCGCCTCCAAGCACAACTGAATCGCTTCCTTGATGCGCTCAATTAATTTATCGAGAGAACGCGCTTGAGTATGGCACCCAGGCAGCGCGGGCACACTGGCAACGTAATAGCCTTCCTCATCGCGCTCGACGACGACGCTGAATTCACGCTTAGGAGTTTTGCGCATACACAAGCTATGCCAGACAACCGAAACACGCGCAAGGCTAGCACTCACCTCCTCTATGCCTCTGTGGTGAATATCATACGTAGTAATCTCCAGCAAAAACCCATCCGGATCAGAGAAATAAATCGAGTGCGAAATCTCGTGATCTTGGAATTGGAATGAAACACCCCGCGCTTGAAGTTCGCGCTGCGCTTCTTTGAAATCATTGTAAGTCGTCGCGCGAAGCGCCAGATGCCACGCTCTCCCATTCGGCGCAGGAACCTCGTTCGACTTCTGCGGAAACAATGTCAGAAACGTCGACCCCAATCGCAACACCACCGGCACCCCATTTCCATAACCGGGATACACATGCTCGAACCCGAGCGTGCTCACATACCAATCCTTCGAAGCCTCCAACGAAGCGCATCGCAGCGCAACATGATCAATCTGTTCCAACCGCATCATAAACTTCCTTCAATTTTTCTTAATAAAAATACGAATTCGCTAAGAAGCCATCCTTACTAGGTCCGGCTAAAATCACCGCATGAATATAGAGCCAACTAACAACTACAAAGCGATCGAAACTGGGCGTACGAGAAAACGCGTTTCCTCGCCGACCGGCAGTAAACGGCACCAAACGGGAGTAAACGGCACCAAAATGTTTTCCCGACCGCGACCCACTGCGACTACCACTGCGACCGGGGTGCGACTGATTCCCGATTTGTCGCACCTGGTCGCACCCAGTAACAGTCAGTCGCACCTAGTCGCAGTAACTTTTTTCCCCTTTTTCCGACTGCTATCCAGTGCCGACGGCACTGCTAAACGGGTGCTAAATTGTTTGGATTTTTGGCACCACCTAGCACTACTTCGCACCAGTTGGCACCACTTAGCAGTAGTTTTTTACCACGTTTGCGGGGTTGGTCCGTTTCGACTTCACAATCACTCGCTCTTCGGTACCCTCATTTCACCCATGCGTCTTGCATTCGCCCTTTTGCTAACGTCCCTGACCGCCAACGCCGCAACAATCGATGGCCCGCTCACTCCCGAGCAATCCATCGCCACTTTCAAAACCGAACCCGGCCTACGTATCGAACTCGTTGCCGCCGAACCCATGGTCGTGGATCCGGTCGCGATAGCCTTCGACGAAAAAGGCCAACTCTACGTCGTGGAAAATCGCGGTTACCCGCTCGGACCCGGCAAAGGCAAACCCGGCGAAGGCCAAGTCGTTCTCTTGCAAAGCAGCAAAGGCGACGGCCACTACGACAAGCGCACCGTCTTCGCGGACAAACTCACCTTCCCAAACGGCGTCATGCCTTGGAAAGGCGGCGTCTACGTCACGTGCGCTCCGTATCTTTATTATTTCAAAGACACCAACTACGACGGCATCGCCGACATCAAACAAACTATCTTCAAAGGCTTTCAAGATCTCTCAACAACCCAACTCCGCGTCAGTCACCCGACCCTGAACATCGACAACTGGGTCTACCTCACCAGCGGCCTGACCGAAGCCAAAGTCAAATCAGAGCAATTCCCAGATCATCCCGAAGTCTTCTGCAAGCGCACCGACTTCCGTTTCCGTCCCGACCAGGACGAATTCGAATCCACCGCCGGCACGGCGCAATTCGGCCAAACATTCGACGCGTTTGGCCACAAATTCGTCTGCTCCAATCGCAATCACAACCAGCACGTCGTCATGCAGCGCCGCTACATGGAACGCAACCCGCACCTCGACGCCGAAATCGTCCAGGACACTCTAGACCACGAACCCGCCGCGCGCGTGTTTGCCATCAGCCACAACATCACCACTGACGCCTCCCACACCGGCTACTTCACCTCCGCCTGTGGTGTAACTGTTTACGACGGTGACGCACTTCCCGCAAAATATCGTGGCAACTCCTTCACCTGCGAACCCGCTGGCAACCTCGTCCACCACGACGTCCTCGTTGAATCCAACGTCACCTTCTCCGCCCAACGCGCCTTCAACGATTTAGAATTCTTCGCTTCACCCGACAACTGGTGCCGTCCCGTCAACCTCGCCAACGGCCCAGACGGCGCGCTCTACATTTGCGACATGTATCGGAAAACGATCGAACACCCGCAGTATCTTCCCAAAGAAACCGTCGCCATCACTGATTGGAAAAGCGGGAAAGACATGGGCCGCATTTACCGCGTCGTCGCCGCCGATTACGTGACGAAGACAAACAAGTTCGACCTCACCAAAACCAGCACGGAAGACCTCTGCAAACTGCTAGAGAACCCAAACATCTGGTGGAGCATGACCACGCATCGTTTGCTCTTGGAACGCCAGGACAAATCCGCCGCGCCCGCCCTCGAGAATTTGTATCAAACCTCGCACTCCGCCAAAGCCCGTGCACAAGCACTCTGGTGTCTGGAAGCCATCGGT
>JAQGOW010000001.1 GCA_028293405.1 Verrucomicrobiales bacterium | reverse complement strand
ACCAAACCGACATTGACGCTCGCATCAAAAAAGTTCTCGAACACGGCCAATACATCCTCGGCCCCGAAAACACCGAACTCGAAACCACCCTGGCCCAATACACCAACACCCGTCATTGCCTCACCGTCGCCAGCGGCACCGACAGCCTTGAGATCGCCCTGCGCGCCCTCGACATCGGCCCAGGCGACGAAGTCATCACCGTCCCTTTCACCTGGATCAGCACCGCTGAAGTCATTCTGCTAGTCGGCGCCAAACCCGTCTTCATCGACATCGAACCCGACACCTACAACATCGACATCAGCCAGATCGAAGCCGCCATCACGCCGCGCACCAAAGCCATCATTCCAGTAAGTTTATTCGGCCAAATGCCCGACTGCGAAGCCATCAATCAAATCGCCGCCAAGCACAACATCACCGTCATCGAAGACGCCGCCCAAAGTTTCGGCGCAACCCAGAACGGTAAACGCAGTTGCGGCGTCACAAAAATTTCCAGCACCAGCTTCTTCCCTGCGAAACCGTTGGGTTGCTACGGAGAAGGCGGCGCATTGTTCACCAGCGACGACACTCTCGCCGACAAAATGCGCGCCATCCGCACCCACGGCGGCATCAAACGCCACCACCATCCGCTCGTCGGCATGAATGGCCGTTTCGACACGATTCAATCCGCAGTCCTGCTTGCGAAGTGGCCTCATTTCGAAAACGAAGTCCAGGCCCGCATCCGCATCGGCGCGCGCTACTCCGAAAAATTGAAGAACTGCTGCGTGACCCCGAAAATTCAAAAAGGCAACACCCACGTCTACGCCCAATACACAATCCGCATCCCGAACCGCGACGAAGTGGCGCTCAAACTAAAAGCCAAAGGCATCCCGACCGCCGTCTACTATCCGAAGAGCATCCACGAACAACCCGTCTTCGCACCTTTCGGCTACAAACACGGCCAATTCCCGGTTTCCGAAAAAGCCGCCGACGAAGTCTTGAGCCTCCCGATGCACCCCTTCCTAACCGACCAGGACCAAGACACAATCGTGGCTGCCGTTGAAGAAGCGCTGAAATAGCAGGAGCGGCGAAAGGCGCAAGCTTCCAAGCCGATTCGCTACAATACGCTTGTCCATAGCTGCTTAGGCGGCGGCTGGGACGGTCTCGGGGAGGGCTTTTGCGGTTCCCGTCACGTCCGGACGGGCTCCCGTCGCGGATTCCGTGGCTCCCGTCGCGGCGGGACGGGCTCCCGTCTCCGGTTCCGTGGTTCCCGTCCCGGGCCGACGGGCTCCCGTCCAAGGGTTGCTGGTTCCCGTCGAGGTCGGACGGACTCCCGTCCAACCGGGACGGGCTCCCGTCAAAGCGTCGCTGAGGCCGGTGGAGGCGAGACGGGCTCCCGTCAAGATTTCGCCGAGGCTGGTGGAAGTTCCGGCGAGGCCGATGGCACTTCGGCGGGGTCGCCCAAAATGATGAGCGGCCACGGCGTGCCTTGCCCCCGCGCTAACTTAAGAAAATTTGTGACAAACCCATCAAACAAGCCAATCATGCGCACTCCAGCCGGCCACCCGTCTGGCGGATCAACACGCATGCACAAATTGCTCTTAGCCCTTTCACTTTCGCTCTCACTGGGTCTTCATGCCGCCGACAAACAACACAGCGCCTTCTACAGCCCCGAAGTCCTCGCCAAGATTCGCACCAACCTCAAACACGATCCCAACGCCAAAACATTCCTAACCAACGCCGTCAAAGACGCCGAATTCTGGCACAACAAAACCGACGCCGAACTGCGCGACCTCATCTTCAGCCCCGGCATCACTCGTTCTTGGATGGTCTGGTCCGACGGCTTTTGCCCCTCCTGCAAAAAACCAGTGCGCATGTACGACTGGAAAATCGACGCCCAAAAACATCCGTGGAAACTCACCTGCCCGAACTGCGCCGAAGTTTTTCCGAAGAACGATTTCTACTCCTACTACAAAAGCGGCCTCGACGAAAAAGGTTGGTTCAACCAAAAACGCGCGAACCGCGCCCTGCTCTTCAACACCGACCATCCCGACGCCACCGATCCACTTCACAACTTCGGCGTCGACGACGGCGAAGGTTACCTCGCCGACGGCCATCGCTGGCGCTTCATGGGCGCGTACGAAATTTACGGCCAATTCAAACAACTCATCCTCAACGGCACGCGCGCCCTCGCCCGCGCCTACGTCCTGACCGGCGACGAAACCTACGCCCATCAAGCCGGCGTCATGCTCAATCGCCTCGCCGATTTTTATCCAAGCTTCGACTACGCCACCCAAGGCCTCACCTACGAAACCGCCGGCAACAACGGTTACGTGAGTGTCTGGCACGACGCCTGCGAAGAAACCCGCGAACTCGCCTTGGCCTACGACCAGATCTTCGACGGCTTCCACGACGAAACAAAACGCCACAACATCGAAACCGGCCTGCTGCGCAATCCACTCGCCCATCCCGAACGCGTCCACAGCAATTTCCCGCGAGCCGAAATGACGTTGGCCACACTGAACACCGTTCTCGCCTGGCCCGAAAACCGCGCCCAGGTCGAAGCCTCCATCGACGCCTTTGGAAAACCCGCGACCGCAGTCGACGGCGTCACCGGCGAAAAAGGCCTGAGCGGTTACACCTCCTTTACCATCGACGGCCTCGCCCATTTCCTCGAACAATACAGCCGCGCCGATAAAAACTTTTTGCACGATTTGATCCAGCGCAATCCAACGCTAACCAATACCTGGCGCTTCCACATCGACACCTATTGCATCGGCAAATACTACCCGCTGTCCGGCGATTGCGGTTCCTTCGCTGCGCCCGTCTTGAAACACGTCGGCGCGATTTTTGACAAAAAACAAACCGACGTTCTCGCGCCCTCAATCTTCTCCTTTTTCTGGCGTCTCTACGAAGAAACCGGTGACCCGGCCTATGTCCAGACTCTCTACCACGAAAACGCCAACAAACTCGAAGCACTGCCCCACGATCTCTTCGCCGAGAATCCGTCCCAATTCCAAAAATCAGTGAAACAAGTCATCGCAAAAAACGGCGAAGAAATAAAACTCGGCAGCATCAATAAAGAAGCCTGGCACATGGCCATCCTCCGCAGCGGCAAAGGCCAAAACGCGCGCGCTCTTTGGCTCGATTACGATTCCGGCGGCAACCACAGCCACCTCGACGGCATGACCATGGGCCTTTTCGCCCACGGCCTCGATCTCCTCCCCGATTTTGGCTACCCACCCGTTCAATTCGGCGGCTGGTACACGCCTCGTGCCGAGTGGTACCGAACCACCGGTGCACACAACACCGTCCTCGTCGACCAACCCCAACGTCCCGGCGCAGGCAAAACAACCATGTGGGCCGATGGCGAAATGTTCCACGCCATCCGCGCCGATGGTCCCGCGATGGTCGCCGGCAAACAATACGAACGCACCGCCGCGTTGATCGACATCGACGACAAAAACTTTTACGTGCTGGACATCTTCCGCACCGTCGCAGGCAGTGGTCATTACAAGTTTGTCTACGGCCCATACGGCACAATGACCACCAGCAACCTCGACCTGCACCACTCCGACAAAGACCTCGTCACCGGCGGCCAACTCCGCAACTTCGCTCTCGCCACAAATCCGCCCATCGGTTGGAGTGCCGAATGGAAAGTCGACGACCGTTTCAAACAACTCCCGCCCAACACAACCGTCCGCATGCGTTACACCGATGTATCGCAAGGCGTCGACGTCATCACCAACGAAGCCTGGACCGCCACCATGACGCAACTCCAAGAACCGTTGAGCGGAGGCGAAAACTGGATCCCATGTTTAATCACCCGCAAAACCGGCACTGCCCCGCTAAGTTCAACGTTCGTTAGCGTCCTTGAACCGTTCGAAAAACAAACAGCAATTCGGAGTATCAAAAAGGTGCCACTGCGCGTGATTGATGGAGACATCGCAGACGATTCGAACGTCTGTTTGGAAATTGATCTAAATTCAGGAGATCGTGACTTGTTCATCGCAATCGATCCCATGACGAAAACGAATCACACATTTGAACAGCGCAACTGGCAGGTCCAATTTGATGGAGAACTTTGCTGGATACGGAAAACTGCTAAAGGTGCACTCAAGAGTATAGCTTTTGGTAAAACCTCAGTGGTTCGAGGCCCAGGGTTCATCATTGATCACGGCCCTAAATTTCAGTTTTGCGAGATCCATTTCGACGAAGACGGCGCGCACACGGTTCGGGGCAGCTTGGAAGGTGGACGTCTGGCCGGACCAAAGGAACCTTGGAGATTCGGACACGACTGATTTGAACTATGAAAACCATTTACTTCGACTACAACGCGACCACGCCTTTGGACCCGCAAGTCCAAGAGGCGATGATGCCGTATTTTGGTGAGGTCTTTGGCAATCCCTCGTCGGTCCATCACGTCGGCCGTCAGGCTCGCGCGATCCTCGATGACGCACGCGATCGCGTTGCAAAAGTCTGGCACTGTAAACCGAGCGAAGTGATTTTCACCAGCGGCGGAACGGAGAGCAACAACCTCGCGATTTTTGGAACAGCCCGCGCGCTCGCCGAAAAAGGCAAACACATCATCACCTCGACTATCGAGCACCACGCCGTCCTGCATTGCTTTCAATATCTGGAAAAGAAGGAAGGCTTCAGCGTCACCTATATCCCGGTGAATAACGAAGGCCAGATCAATCCCGCCGACGTCAAAGCCGCCATTCGTCCCGACACTACGCTCGTCTCGATCATGGCCGCGAACAACGAAATCGGCACGATTCAACCCGTCGCCGAGATCGGCGCGATCTGTCGCGAGCGTGGAATTATTTTCCACACCGACGCCGTGCAATGGTTCGGCAAAGAAAGTTTTGCAAACGTGGGTCAATTCAACGCCGACCTCGTCTCCTTCTGCGCCCACAAATTGCACGGTCCAAAAGGCATTGGCGCGCTCTACATCAAATCGCCCTTATTCCCCGACCCAATCATCTTCGGCGGCGGTCATGAAAACGAACGGCGCGCCGGCACAGAAAATTTAGCCGCAGTAATCGGACTCGCCGAAGCCATGGAACGTTTTGTCAAAACACCTGTGTTCCCGCGTGAACGTCTCTTCCAAATGACCAACGAATTGGCGGGTTCAGTGTCGAAGATTTCCGGAGTTCATCTGCGCGGTTCACAAACAAAACGTCTGAGCAACACCATCGCGTTCACCGTCGACGAGGCCGACAGCATCACGTTGCTCGCAGGCCTGGACATCGACGGCGTCTGCGCCTCGAGCGGTTCAGCGTGTTCCGCCGGTTCATTAGAACCTTCGCACGTCATCACCGCATTGGGCGTCGACAAAGAATCTGCAAACTCGTTAGTGCGTTTTTCGTTGGGTCGCGATTCCACTGCGGACGAAGTCCGCGAGGTGATTCCAATTTTGGAAAAAGTCGTGGAGATGAGCCGACGTTAGTCGAGTTGGGTTTTCTCGAGTGACGCGAGCACTTCGGGATCACGGACATCGACCCAACGTCCTTGAATTTCCAGACCAGCAAACTTGTGACCTGCTACTAGCATCGCGATGATTGCGTCAGTGAGTTCAAATTCCCCGCGGATCGATTTCTGCAGCTTGGCGGTGAACTCAAAAATGCTCGGCTTGAAAATATAAATGCCGGCATTGTACCAAGCCGTGTCACCGGCCTTGAGATAACCTTCTGCACGCACAGCGGCGATTTCGGCGGCACTCGGCTTCTCGATCAGTTTGCACAGGCAAAATGTCGGATCAAAAAAGAGCAGACCACCTTTGGTCACATCTTGACTGCCCGTGCAAGTGAGCAAACCCGCGACCGGCTTTTCGCCATATCGGACGATCATTTGTTTGTAAGTTTCCGGACGAACTAAAATATCGCCGTAGGTCAAAACGAAATCGTCCGAACCAACAAAGCCTTTCGCAAGTTCCGGCGCCTTACCCGTGCCGTCTTGAACGACTTGCCGACCGTATTGGACTTTTATCCCGAACTTCGAACCGTCACCAAAATAACTCTCGATCACTTCAGCATGCCAGCCAGTGACGATGAAGAATTCGCGAATGCCAGCGCTTTGCAGACCGGCGATGATGTGTTCGAGAATGGGTTTGCCGTGCACACCAAGCATTGGCTTCGGCAATTCGGAAGTAAGACCGCCCATGCGCGTGCCTTTGCCGGCGGCGAGGATAACTGCTTTCATTGATTATTTACGTAATTGTGCGGAAAGTTCGGCCGCTGAGGTTTGTCCCGGCGCGAGTGGTTTGTCGAGATAACCGTAGGTTAAACACGAACCGAGTTTTGGAAATTCAAGGCGCGTCATCGCAGCCTGTTGGCCCATGCCCATCACGCAAAGTGGGCCTTGTCGTTTGCTGAGCAACGTTCGCAAAATTTCAACGTCACGTTCGGTGTTGGCCAAGGTCACGATCTTCACGAGCGATCCAACACCACGACCGCGTTCAACGATCGCTTCCAATACTTCGAGCGTCGGCGTCGCACTAAAATCATGGAACGAAACAATCGAAGCTTTGCCGGCGTCACGAGCGAGTTTGCAAACATCGCCTGCAATCGAGCTGTTCAGTTCAACATCGACTGCAGCAACGAGCGGAATCCATTTGCGATAAAGTTCGAGCCGTTCCTTGTCTGGACCGCTCCATTGCCCGCCTTCGGTGTTGGAACGAATCGTTAGCAAAACCGGCAAATCGATTGGAGGCCAGGTCACGCCAGTGCCGAGCAAATCCAACCGAACCTCGACAATGTCGCAAACGTCGCGAGCAGTCCCGGGAACCGGAAAAGCCGACAACGTTCCGACAACGCGTGGAACCGCGCCAATAACCAGCTCGCCCTGTGGCGTTCGCAATGTGACTCTTGAAGGCACGTTACAGTGTACTGAGTTCGGCGAATTATTCGCCAATAATTTTGACGAGAACGCGCTTGCGCCTATTTCCATCAAATTCGCCATAGAAAATCTGTTCCCACGGACCGAAGTCGAGTTTGCCTTTAGTGATCGCAACAATTGTTTCGCGTCCGAGAATCTGGCGTTTCAAATGCGCGTCGGCATTGTCTTCGCCAGTGTCGTTGTGACGGTATTGATTGATCGGCGCATGCGGCGCGAGTTTTTCCAACCACACTTCCCAATCGTGATGCAACCCCGATTCATCGTCATTGATGAACACCGACGCGCTGATGTGCATGGCGTTGACGAGACACAAGCCTTCCTGCACGCCGCTCTTCTTCACCAGCGCGGCGACATCGGGCGTGATGTTAACGAATCCACGGCGACTCGGAATTTCCATCCAGAGATAGTCAGTCAGCGATTTCATAAATGGACTAATACAGCAGGAGACCGCGGGCGACAATGGGGGTTTGGAACCCTCCATTTGTAATAGACAAAATGAGCGGATTTTATTAGCGTGCCGCTGCTTAAAGTTTTGCTATGCAGTCGCTCTCTGGCTAAGTCGCCGTGGGGAGATGGCGCAAGCGGGATTCAAAAGCACCGGCGTAGAGCCGGAACGAAAAAATATGAAGCTTATCAAGTCATTGACAGTGTTCGCGTGTGCGTTCGCGCTGTTGGCTGGTCCGGTCCTCGCGGCAGATGATGCTGGCAAGAAGGAAGCCGAACTCCCGGCCTGCTGTGCAAAAGCAAAAAAAGCCGGCAAAGAATGCACTCACAAGTGCTGTGCCGCTGCAGCCAAAGACGGCAA
>JAQGOW010000680.1 GCA_028293405.1 Verrucomicrobiales bacterium | reverse complement strand
CAATACGGCTTTCCAAAAACAATCCCTTACCTGTTTGATTACGTTTATCAAAGTGACATTTCCGAATTGTTCAATTCAGGCGCCGACGGCGTCATTTGCAATGACGGGACGGCGGTGATTGCATGGAACGCGGCGATTCTCTTCAGCGGAGCCAATCCGCCTTTCTCGATCAGTTATCAAGCGATAGCCAATGCGGTGGCGGCAGTTCAGTCGCGCAACGATATCCGGCTGGCAACTGCGGCGGACAATCCCTTTCAGCCCAAGGGGGAGTCTTACGCCTTATATAGGGCACACCGTGGCAGGATTTTTACACTGCATACAATTTTCTCCAACCGAACGGCGTCATCAACCTCGGCGGCGGACAGAGTTATATCACCAGCTCCGGTGTGCCCGGCGTCAATGGTCGGTTGGACAAACCATGTCGGATTGCCAGGGAATCAACCTATCAAACCGGCAACGCCAAACTCGTCGCCCGCTAACCCGCTTCAAAACATCACGATACGCAAAATATTTTTGTTTCGTTTGGAGTGCTGTTGGCTTCTAAAAAGGGTCGGTTCTTAGTATTGACCACTAATCACCGGGCAACCAAAACGGGTTCATTTAGTCACCGGACCCGAAATATTCCATCATAGATGTCTAGGTTTATCGTCGAGGAACGACGAACATCTATCGATGGAAAAAATTGACCGATCCAATCCCTGCATTGGCGGTTCGCCCAGCGGCATTGCGAACCGACGCGATCTGATCAAGTGGCTGGTGGCAGCAGCGGCGACCGCAGGTTTCAGCACAGTTCGCGCCGCTGATGAAGGACCATTGCCCAAACCTTCCGCAGCGGATGTAACGCCGCAGCGCCGGGCGGTCTACATCGCGCCCAACGCTCGACGTCACGGGAAGTTCGCTCAAATCGCCTTCAAACTGAATAGTGAAGATACGGATGGTCTACTCGGAAGCGCAGAATTGGTTTTGGAACCTGGGACAATCGGCGCGGTTCCGCATCTTCACCGTGGGTTCGATGAGATCTGCCGTGTGTTAGAAGGAACAGTGCACATTTTGGTCGACAAGCAAGTGACTGCCGTTCCAGCCGGCGGCTGGCATCTGCGACCGCGCGGCCTGATCCACGCATTCTGGAACTCTGGTCCGGGACTGGCGCGTTGCGTAGAAATTTATGTTCCCGGAGGACACGAGCGTTTCATGAACGAGCTTGCCGACCTGTTTCAGAATGGCCATCCCAAACGCGAGGCTGTAACCGCGCTGGCGACGCATCACGATATCGAGTTCCACTTCGAGTTACTGGACGATTTGATGAAGCAATACAACGTGAAGCTTTGAGGCGGATGGTTTCGCATTCGATGATAACGGCTGATGCCAGCTTCGGCACTATTGTGCTATTTCTCTATTCGTAGCTCTAACTTATTTGCGACGTGCAGCGTTGAAAAGTCAGCCCCTGACGCTCGGCTTGACTATGTCGTATCTTCACTTTATTCTATCCAACAGCAGCCGGAGCATTCCGGCCACGGGACTCGAAGTCCCGCGCTGTTCTTTGAAATCCTGATGGTCAGCTTGAGGCGTTATCGTTAATCCGAGGTAAACCGAAGCAACCCGAGGTAAACCGAACCTAAGTTTAAAAAGGTTAAGCAAAAGCAAATGATGTTAGCCGTCCTGCGCGTCACCTTTGACAAACGCCTTCGCCTCCTTCGCGAGCAAATTCGACGTGACGAGGTGACCCGTCCCACGGGACGGGTCGAAACGCAAAAAACACCAATGTTTACGGCCCTTGGGACGACGGGACGGGTCCAGAGGGGGGGGTCGTTGGGGGGGCTATATCTTGTCCAAAGTTTCAGTAAAGTTTGCTGTGGTTCGCCACCACCCGCCCGTTCAGCGTTTGTTGTTGGCGTCCGGCAAGAGAAGGACTGTTCCGGTGAGGAAAGCGAAAGCCAATGCAGCACCAAGCCATTCCCAGAAGGCGAGATGCCAGAATATCGTGTGACGAAAGGATTGGCGGAATTCTTCGGCCCAAATCTGTCCGCCGTGCTGCCCCAACAACTTCAACGCGGCAAGCGCGACGAGGCATAGCACCGGCGTAACGGTGAGCAATCCCCACCAGCATACCAGCGCCTTGGGCAACGTTCTTCGCCCCCCAAAGTATGGGACCTGATCCATCAACGCACACGTGAAACAGCAGAGCATCCCGCCGATGAAAAACGCCGCCGCAGTAGTCGCCAGAACCCAATGCATCCATTGGAAACCGATGAATGGTTGTGCAAATTGCGCGACCACAGAAACCGCCATCAGAACAAAACCAATCGCAAAAGCTCTGCCGGCCGACCGGGCAAGTCGCGGTGTGATGTCACACAGTCCTTGCCTCAAATAACCGGCGAATGGCAATGCCATCAACATGGCACCGACGATTCCGATCGATGGCAGCCAGCAGTGCCCCGGATTGTCGCTCGGTGACGTCAGGTTTGAGATGGCGCTCGTATGCCAGATATAACCTTTCGGGAAGAAAAAGGTGGCGGCAATCAGTGTGCCGAACAGCGAAATAAAACTTATCGGCAAGAATCGTCGCAGAAGCCCGTCTCTGGAAACATCACTTGCGCGGCGTTCCGTCACGGGGGTCATCGATGGACTCGCGGGCAGACGCGAAAAATCTTCATCAAACTTTACTGCGGGCTCGATTGTGGCGTTGTTCTTAATCATTTATGGACGCGGACTGAGGACGTTATCAGCCAAACGTGATTTGGTCGCTTATATTCCTCTTTTCTTTTGATTGGTCCATTAGGTGTTCTTCGCATTGCTACTGTGCCGCTAGGGTGATCAATGCCTGCTCTCATTGCTGCGTTTCCGCGAGGGAAAAGAAGAACACGATCGCCTTCAGGGTGTCAGTCGCTTAGAGTTCTTACCTTACGCATCACAAACCCATTAACGCCAAGCAGATGCCGCACAAAACATTTCTCTGCTATCGGTAAGAATCGGACAAGGTGGAACAAAAGCTGCTCAGTGTGACGCGATGCTGTCAACAAAACAAACGACCATGGAAAACTTGCGCCAATTTTGCAAATACACGCTCGCGATGCTCTGCCTGGCCTTGCTCATCCTTCCCGCGCAAGCCATCACCTTGCCCAACCCGGTCGTGTTTGTGACGCAACCGCCCATCGCACGCGAGTTGAACGGCAGCGTTTCGAACACCTTCCTGTCCGTCGTAACAATTTTCGGCAATCACCTGCCCGACACCGCCCATGCCGCGCGCGGCGGCGATCTGTGGCTCGCGAAAACAAACGGCGCCGTGTTGAACCTCACCCGCGCCGCCGGCTACGGCGTCAACGGCGTCCAGCACACCAACGGCATCGACGTCCGCGATCCGCAAATTTTTTGGGACGGTTCCCGCGCTATCTTCAGCATGGTCGTCGGCTCTCCCCGTTTTTCGGGCGACACTAATATCTTCTTCTGGCAACTCTACGAGTTAACGAATTTAACAGCTGTCATCGCCTCCAACGCCACGCCTGTGATCGTCAAAGTTTCAAATCAACCCACGAACTACAACAATATCAGCCCCTGCTATGGTTCCGATGGTCGCATCATCTTCACCAGCGACCGATCATTCAACGGCCAAACCTGGCTCTACCCTCAGCGCGACGAATACAAAGGCGCGCCGACGGTGACCGGAACTTACAGTCTTGATCCGTCAACCGGCAATCTGCGGATGCTCGAGCATCTTCCCAGCGGCGTATTCAATCCGTTCGTTGACAGCTTCGGCCGTTTGATTGTCACTCGCTGGGATCATTTGGTGCAGGATTCGAGCGCCGCTGATGATCGCCTCGGGCGCGGAACCAACGGTGCTTTCACGTTCATCAGCGAAGCCTCAAACTCAGTTGTTCTTCCATCCAACCCGCTCGAGACATTTCCCGAGCCAGTGGATTTCGACACCAACTATGCCGCAGCCCTCGGTGTCAATGTCAACGGTTTCAATCTGCTGCTCCCCTGGGCGCTGGATCAGGTCGGCGGCAACGAAGAAGTGCTCAACCACGTCGGCCGTCACGAATTAAGTCAGGCCGTTCTTCCCAGTTTTCCCAACGAGCCCAACCTGATCGCCTTCACCAATCCTGCGGCGCGTCCCAGCTTTGGCATCAATAGTTCAAACACCAATTACATCCAGAACTTCGTTCAAATCACCGAGGACCCCCTCCATCCGGGAACATATTTCGGGGTGGACGCACAGGATATTTCGATCTTTGGCGGTGCGCACGCGGCTGGTCAAATTGTTTCGCTCACGGGCGCCGCGGGCCTGAACCCCACCAACATGGTCCTCAATTACATCACACCCAAGGCGAGCTCGTTCGGCCCGAATACTTCCGTCGGCCTGTTTCGAAATCCATTGCCAATGTCTGACGGTTCGTTGCTGGCGGCCTACACGCGGACATTTACCGCCACGAACTTCGGCGGCTGGGACACCAATCTCGGCACAGCCAGCGCGCCAACTTCAATGTATCAGTTCCGGCTCATGACTTTGACCAAGAGCGGCGCGATCTGGGTGACGAATGCCCTTGTCACCACCGGTCTGACGAACATCGCGATTTATTGGGATGGCACGACGCTCGTCACCAACGCAGGACCTCTGTGGGAATTGCAACCGGTCGAAGTCCGCTCTCGCTCCGTTCCGCCACTGGTCGTCACGCCGCCGGCGACAATCGAGCAACAAGTCTTCGCCTCCGAATCCGTGGACATGCCAACCTTCCAAGCGGACCTCGCGCAACGCGGCCTCGCTTTAGTCGTGAGCCGCAACGTCACCGCGCGCGACGCCGCCGATAAACAGCAACCCTACAATCTCTCCGTCCCCGGAGGCGTCACCACCCTCGGCACCAATTCGGGAAAAACTTACAACATCACGCACCTGCAATTTCTCGAAGCCGATTACCTACGCGGTTACAATTTTGGCTCTACGAATACCGTGCAACCCGGCCGCCGAATTCTTGCCACGCCGATTTCCGCGACCGCCGCTTACAATTACACCAGCACCGCGACCAATGCGCCGATCGGCGGCACCCAGCTCATGTCCGACGGTTCGCAGGCGACGATTGTTCCCGCTGGCCGCGCCGTCACCTGGCAACTCACCGGTGTTACTAATGAAAGCATCGTGAAGGAACGTTACTGGCTCAATTTCCGCGCGGGCGAAATCCGCACCTGCGCGAATTGCCATGGCATCAACGACAAAGATCAAGCCGGCCGCTCGTCTCCCACCAACGCACCCCTCGCCCTCCGCCAATTCCTGCGCTACTGGCGCACCAATGCGGCGAGCGCCTATGCACTCACCGTCAACAACGGTTCCGGCTCCGGAAATGTCGGCGCAGGCAGCATCGTTTCACTGTCGGCGAACCCAGCGCCTTCAGGGCAGATCTTTTCCCAATGGACCGGCGCCGTTGTGAGTAACGCATTCTCACCCACCACCCTCTTCACCATGCCCGCGAACAATGCAACCGTCACCGCCGTTTACTCAAACCTCCCGTCTCCTGTTGTCACAGGTGCCCAGATCCTAAACAGCTCAAATTTTGTGATCACCGCCACCGGATTCGCCAATCAACCCTGGGTCCTGCAAGCCTCCACCGACCTCGCAGCCTGGATCGACTTGAGCACCAACATCGCAAACGGTTCCGGCCAATTACAAATCACCAACCTGATCAATCCGAACTCCGCACAAGGATACTTTCGCCTCAAGTCGCCATAAACAGGCTGCTTGCCCAGGTACAGAGGATCGCGCTGCGTCGTCCGCGTTTTCGAGTGGGCGCGCTCCTAACGGTTGGGGTTGCGGCGGCGCGTTCGTTGCGAGGTTTCGATTCCCTTCACCCGCACCACTCTCTACCCTGCCAAAATGAAATTTGCGTTCCTGCTCATTTTTGTCTTTCTCGCTGGCTTTAACGGTCAAGCAGCGCCGGCAGAAATTTTTGTTGCTGCAGATGGACGTGACACTAACTCAGGAACGAAACGCAAACCGTACGCCACGCTTGAGCGAGCGAGGGATCAGTTGCGCAAGTTGAAGGCGAAAAAGAAATTTCCTCCTCAGGGAGCAATTATATGGATTCGTGCCGGAACCTATCCGCTCACGAAAACATTCGAACTTAGCGAACAAGATTCCGGATCCACGAACGCTCCAGTCTTTATTCGCGCCTTTGATGATCAACAACCGCGTTTGATCGGCGGCGTCGAATTATTGCTTTCGGATTTTCATCCGGTGACGGACCCCACTTTTTTGCGCCGGCTAGACGTGAGCGCGCGCACCAATGTGCTGGAGATTGAACTTCGAAAGTTCGGCGTGACCGATTTCGGCGGCCTATGGCCGGAAGTATTTCGCGGTTACAATGGTTGGCCGGAATTATTTTGCGAAGGAACGCCTATGCACCTCGCCCGCTGGCCCAATGCCGGTTTTGCCAGGATGGGTGCCGTCCTCGATTCAGGATCGAAGCCGCGCTACGGCGAGAAACCGGATCGACCTGGAAAATTCACCTACGAAGGAAATCGTCCCGAACGCTGGCTCACCAGTGACGAGATTTTTCTCGACGGCTTCTGGTCTTACAAATGGTATAACGAATGCCTGAAGGTGGCGAAAGTTCTGCCCGCAGAACACACGATCCTTTTCGCGGCGCCGCACCTCTACGGCGTGGGCGGGCCGTCCGGCGGAGA
>JAQGOW010000668.1 GCA_028293405.1 Verrucomicrobiales bacterium | reverse complement strand
TCGATTTCAACAGCTACGGTTCCCGTCGCGGTAACGACCGCGTCATGACCCGCGGCACCTTTGCCAACGTGCGAATCAAGAACCTGATGGTGGCCGGAGTCGAAGGTGGCGTGACCAAGTTGCAGCCCACCGGCGAACAAATGTCGATCTTCGATGCCGCAGTCAAATATCAGCAACACGGCACGCCATTGATCATCATTGCCGGCAGCGAATACGGCACCGGTAGTTCGCGCGATTGGGCCGCCAAAGGCACGCGCCTGCTCGGAGTCAAAGCCGTCTGCGCCGTCAGTTTCGAACGTATCCATCGCTCGAACCTTGTCGGCATGGGCGTTCTTCCGTTGCAATTCAAAGAAGGGACGTCAGCCCAAACCCTGAACCTTGATGGGACAGAAACATTCGACGTAATCGGTCTGAACGCGTCTTTGAAACCGCAACAGGACCTGACCATGCGCATCACCCGTGCGAACGGAAAAACCGAAAATGTCCCGGTGACGTGCCGCATCGATACACCGATCGAAGTGGACTACTACCAACACGGCGGCATTTTGCCATTCGTGTTGCGCCAATTGGTCGCGTAGTGATCAGTTGCGCGAAACGTCAAAGTTGATGACGAGCTTGCCCTGCAAACTCGTCAGATTGACGGAGCCGTTGTTGTCGACCGGCAATTCGTGACCGGCAACATCGGCGTGCATGACGTGCCAGCCCTCTGGCACGCGCGCGCGGAATAGAATCTGATTCGCTTTGTTGCGAGCCGGCAATTCGACTTGGGCGAGCACGTGGCCCTTGTTGAGGTGCGATTCGATTTTGTAAGAGACAGGGCCAAACGCCGTCGGTGCGCGTTCAACTTTGATGGTCTTGCCATCTTCAAGCCAGCGTTTCGGTGTGCCGAAGGCGAGGCGCAAAGTGTCAGGCCGGCCGTCTTCGTCGACGTCCCAGTCCTGCACGAGGATGTTGCGGAGAACGGACAACCATTGACCATTGGCGGAAGTGTTCGGTGGGCAGTAGAAAAATCGGCCACCTTCGTCGAGCGGTTGGATTGAACAACCTTCCGCGCCAATGAAGGTGTTGCGCGTCATGCCATGCGCGAGCATGCCGTAGAAACTGACGAGCGCGCGTTCGACATCGTCGCGTCGCAAGCAATCGACGATGTAGCGCATGCCGTAGAGCGGATTGGTTCGATGCTGTCCGGTCCAGAAAGTGTGATCAGGCGTGCCCGAGCGAGTGAGGCCCATGAACAGGCCGCCGTGCTCCTGATAATAATCGGGCAGCCAGGTTTCTTTTTCAGTGCCGACAAGAATGCGCGAGTCGAGAATGTAACCTGAAATAAGGTCCCAATATCCGCCGATGCGGGTGTTGTAGATGGGATCGTGGATTTGTTCGGTGGAATACAAACCCATCGGAATAAACGGCGGAGTAGTTTCGCGGTGCAGATTTTCGTCCACGGCGGCGAGAATCTTCTGTTTGAAGTCCGTCGCGAACGCAGAAACTTTGGCAGCCTGTTCTTTGTCGCCGAGTTCCTCGAGAACCGGAACCATATCGCGCACTGCAGCCCAGCAGGTCGCGTTTGCGGTGAACGAATAGCAGGGTTCTTCGATGTCGGTGCAGTAGTTCTCTTTGGGAAGAAGACCGTGTTCGCCGGTGCGGCCGTTGAGAATGGAATCGAGATATTTTTGCCAAAGCGGACGCTTTGATTTGATGAAATCTAAGTCGCGCGTTTGCCAATAGTAACGGACGACATCGGAAAGTTTGTGGCCGGCGAAGTGATGCGGGAGACGTTCGTCGCGGACGTTCATGATGCCGTCGAAAACCTGGCGCATCTCGTCTTCCTGACCCCACGCCAGCATGGGCAATGCAGCGTCGGTGCTCTCGGCGGCGTACATTTTTTGGTACTGATTGCCGGCGCTGTAATTCATCTTGTCATCGAGAATGATGGAGATGTCCTGGATGATGAGATTGCGCCAGGCGTTGTTGACGATCGGTTCGGGAACTTCGACGTTCATGCCGAGCGCGAGCAGCTTGTTCCAAGTGTCTGCGCATTGCTGGCGTTGGGAGTCGTAGTTGAATTTGCCGGAAGCAATAAACGCTTTCAGTGCGTCTGCGGCGAATGGTTTTGCGGCGATTGCGATGGTGGCGAATTTGTTGGTGTCGATTCTGGCATGAGCAGTGCCGCGGGCCATGTCCCAACTTTTCTCGAGCCAAATGAGACCGTTGCCGTCGGCGTCGACGATGAAGCCGTTGGTGAATTTGTTGGGCCGTGTTTCTGCATGGACGGTGATGATGCCGTTGCTGCCGCTGGCTAGCGAAAATTTTGCGAACACGACGCCGTTGCTCGCGAAATCCGGATCGGTGCTGGCGAACGCTTCGACGGCGTAAACGTTCGACATGTGATCAATGCCGAGTTTTTTCGTCGGTGAAGTTGTGCCTGGTTTTGGCAGATACTTACTTGCTTCGACACCGTGTTCGTAACGGACTTCGGCGATTGGAAGATAGCCGTCGGCCAGAGTCGGTTGATGCAGGCGATTTAAGATGTCGCCGAATCGAAGTTCATCAGGGCCGACGCGGAAGGTCACGGGTGTGCCGGGATCGTTCCAACCGCGCGAGCCGCCGCGCAGATTGACTCCGCTGCCGTTGGAGATCAGGCGCGCTTTTATTTTGGCGTGCGGCGCACTGAGGACGATTGGGTAGAATCGAAAGTCTGCGTTTACGTAACGTGGTGGTGGGAGCAGGTCTTTGAAGAACTCGTAGCTCGCGCCGTTCGTTTGGTGCATCGCTGCGACGCCCCACTCGTCGCGGCTCGACGTCACGGCTTGATCGAATGACGCGAGCGGTTCGGCTGTGCTCGAAACCACAGCGGCCGCGAGGACAGCGAGAACGCGCGAGGTCATAGGTCAGATTTTTTCGACGGCGAAACGGATGGTGTGTTTGCCTTTGAGGCCGGTTAAATCGACCGTGCCTTTGTCGTCGGCTTTGAAGGTTTTGCCTTCGATTTCGGCGGAGACAGTTTTGAAGCCGTCCGGGACGCGTGCGCGTATCAGGATTTTTTCAGGGGCGTTGCGTTCAGGCAATGCGACCTCGGCGGTGACGTTGCCTTGTTGGATGTGCGATTGCATTTTGACGGAGACGGGGCCGAACATTGTCGGTGCGCGTTCGATGTTCAGAGTTTTGCCGTCCTCCATCCAACGCTTCGGTGTGGCGAAGCAGAGGCGCAAGGTGTCGGGCTTGCCGTCGTCGCTGCTGTCGTAATCTTGCACGAGCATGTAGCGGAGCATGGAGAGCAGGTGGGAATTGGCGGCGCTGTTCGGCGGCAGTGACAGGATGCGTCCGCCTTCGTCGAGCGGCGTGAGGCACTGGACTTCGCCGCAGTTGAAAGTGTTGCGCGTGAAGCCTTGGGCGAGCATGCCGTAGAAACAGACGAGCGCGCGGTCAACGTCGTCCCGGCGCAAGGTGTCGAGTGCGTAGCGCGTGCCGTAAAGCGGGTTGATTTTGAAACTGGAATTCCAAAATCGAACGGTTGGCCCGCCGGCGCGGATCATGCCCATAACGAGGCCGCCGTAGTTCTCCTGGTAATTTGGGATCCAGTTTTCTTCCTCGCTGCCGACGGGGAAAACGCCGCTGGCGATGGTGTAGCCGATGATGATGTTCCAGTAACCGCCGATGCGAACCTGCGTGATGGGATCGTGCGGACCTTCGTTGGTGTACAGCGCCATTGGAACGAATGGTGGAGTCGTCGTGCGGATCGCGCTCTCGCGGACTGCTTGCAAAACTTTGGGACGAAATTCGGTGGCAGTTTGTGTGTAGTGCGCGCCTTCGGGATTGCCGATTGTTTCAAGCGCCGCGCCGAGGTCACGCAAGCCGCGCCAGGCTTTTGAGTTCACGTTGAGGCTTTGGCAGCGCGTGTGAACGTCGCCGCAATATTGCTCTTCGGGAAAAAGGCCGTGAGCGCCGGTGCGGTGTTTGTCGAGACGATCGGCTTCTTTGCGCCAGCGCACGTCGAAATCTTTGAAGATCGATGCGTCACGGGTTTGCCAGTAGTAACGGCAGATGTCGTTGAGTTTGAAACCGGCTTGATGGTATTCGAGACCTTTGCGGGTGAAATCGAAGAGCGGGCCCATCAACCGTTTGGTGTCGGATTCGAAGCCCCACACCATCATGGCAAGTGCGGCATCGCTGCCTTCGGCTTCGTAGAGCCCGTCGTAGGAATTGCCGGTGCTGTATTTCATTTTGTCGCCGTTGATCAGTTCGAAATTTTGCACGAGCAAATGGCGCCACGCATTGTTGACGACCGGTTCAGGTGTTTCGACGTTCATGCCTTGGCCGAGGATTTCGCGCCATGTTTGCGCGCAGGTTTCACGGTCTTTGGCGTAACGCTCGGGGGACATTTGCAGGGCGAACGTCGGGTCGACAGGCGTGCTGGCGACGGCGAGTGTGACGACTGTTTTGCCGCCGAACTTTGCTTCGGCGCGGCTTCCGGAGCATTTCCAATGCTTGTCGAACCAGGCGAGGATCTGGCCTTTGTCGTTGGTGACGACGCCGTCCTTCACCTTGAGTTGGCTGCGCGAATCAATGACAACGCTGACGTCACCGTTGTTGCCTTGGGCGAGCGAAAATTTTACGAACGCGATGCCGTATTCGGCCGAGGCTTTGTCGGTCGGAGCGAACGCTTCTAGTTTATAGATTTCCGAGGGGATGTCGGCGTTGGTTTTTTGGTTTAGCGGCAGCCAGGCTTCATTGTCCACGGGGCTGGCGTGCTGGTAACGAATTTCGAAAATCGGCAAGTAACCATCAGCGAGGGTGGGTTGTTCGAGACGGCTGAGTTGGCCGCCGAATTGATATTGGTCGGGGCCGACGCGGAAGTGAAATGCCGCCGGGTGTTCCTTCCAGTTGTGTGCGACGCCCCAGAGGTTGATGCCGCTGCCGTTCGAAATCAGATGTGCTTTGACGGGGGCGTTCGGTGCACTGAGTGCAATGGGATAGTATTTGAACTCGGCGTCAACGTAACGAGGCGGGGGCAGAAGGTTTTCAAAAAACTCGTAGCTGGGTCCGTTCGGTTGCGCGATGGCGGCTTCGCCCCAGACATCGCGTTTGGCGGATTGCGCTTCTTCCAGCGTCGGGACGTGAATGGCTTGCGCGTGGAGGCTCGTGCAAGTGGCTGTTACAAGTGCAAGCGTGAGAGAATGGATAAAACGAACTGGGCTAGTCATAGGGCGCGAAGAGGCTACGCGGGGCGACCGCGCGGAGTCAATTCGTGTCTATGGAGTTTTACCGAAAACCAGGCGGTTGAGCTTGCTGAATGTGATGCGGTGAGAGGCGACGAACGAATAGGCGCACTCAAAGAGGAATCTTGCGCCGGGCATATGGTAATAGATCCAGACGAGCCATTTGCGACCGACAACGGTTCGTGATCGAAGGACCGCTTCAGCACCGTGGAATACGGTCCCGTCGGTCTCGACGTATTGGACGGAAGTGTCGTAGGCGGATTGCGGGATTTCGGGGAAACGTCGGCGGACTTCAGGTTCCTGGCTGGCGATGTATTCAACGCGGTCGCCAGTGGTGCGATGCCAGCGTTCAATCCAACAACGGCAGAAGCCGCAGTCCCCGTCGAAGATCATCACTGGCTTCGGCGGTGGATTGCTAACGTTCTGTGACTGGCTCACATCAGAAGCCTAGTCTTTTGTGCGTTTTTTGAACAGGGGGATTGCACCTTTGCGAAATTGCGGTTCGGGCGAATATTGTGAGTGGAGGGAAATTATGACGTATACATGGCACTCTACCACTCGAAATATCCATGCAGAGAACCTCGGACAGAAATTCAATAACCGCCTCGATTTAATAAAAAAACATCTTACTCACTTTCCACAGGGAACGGTTCACTTAGACATCAGTCTCGAGAAGAACACAAAAAAGGATTGGTACACGGCTAAGCTACATCTGCGTTTACCCGCTCGCATCCTGAATGCGACGAAGGAAGCCGACAATATGATGACCGCTTTCGACCGCGCCGCAGATGCTCTGGTGCGCGAGATTAAATCTCATAAATCGGAACTGCGCGGTGACGCTAATTGGAATCGGAGCGAGCGCCGGGCGGGAGCCGATGACAAGAAGGTGCTTTGGTTTCAAGCTGTTCCGGAGTTCGTTGCTGATCAGCCGGTGCCGGAAATGTTGATGGAAATGTTGGCGCAGCATCGTAACGCGGTGCTGTCGGCAATTACGGAAATGATTCGGCGGGACGAAATGGCGGGTCGAATTCCGTTGAGGTCAATCAATTCGGACGCGATTTTGCAAACGGTGATTGAAAGGTCGTTGACGGAATATCCACGCAAACCGGCGCGCAAAACTTACAAAGGGTGGTTTGAGATTCTTGCCAAGGAAGAGTTAAGTCGGCGCTATGCGGCTTTCAAGGCGAGACCGGTGCGGCGGGATTTGGTGGCTGCAGCTTAGGGTAGGCGATACGCACAACGAAGCCAGCGGTTCGGTTCAACTTGAACCAACTCTGGCATCGTTGTCGCGCACTCGGGTTTGGCGGTTGGGCAGCGTGGATAAAATCGGCAGCCTTGCG
Source organism: Verrucomicrobiales bacterium (assembly GCA_028293405.1). GTDB lineage: Bacteria > Verrucomicrobiota > Verrucomicrobiia > Limisphaerales > Palsa-1400 > JAICXV01. The sequence goes on along the minus strand of JAQGOW010000668.1, from coordinate 285 downwards.
GGAAACTTCCCGGACGCGGCGCGGTGCCAGGGATCGCGGTCAGTCGACCAACGTTGGCCCCGAGCTTCGGCACAGAATTTATCAACGCGCGCGTGTACGGATGGAAAGGCTTCTTCAGTAATTCTCGCGCTGGTGCCATCTCCACAATTTGACCGGCATACATGACTGCGACGCGATCGACGATTTCGCCCACGATGGCGAGGTTGTGCGTGATGAGAAGGAGACTCATCCCGAGGCGCTGTTTGAGGTCTTTCAGCAGATCGAGAATTTGGGCCTGGATGGTGA